>NZ_JBFUHN010000012.1:0-112363 GCF_056402375.1 Variovorax sp. P4_B10
GCAATGCTCAACGCGCCCTCCTGACGTCGGCAGCGCCGCACTCGCTTCTAGCGCCGGCTCTCGGCAGCCACCGCACGCACGAGCCGCGTGGCGGGCGCCACCAGCTCGCGCAAGTCGCCGGCACGGTCCTGCTCGATGGCCTGCAGCACCAGTTCGTTGATGCCGCCGACCACCGTCATCGCCATTTCGCTCGTGAGGTGCGCTGCCGGGCCCTCCTCCGCGCCGCTGCTGTTGATCGCCACCTGGATGAAGTTGGCGATCTCGTCGTTGACGCGGCGCCGCGCCATCAGGCCCGGCATGCCCAGCCCCAGGATCTCGACAAAGAGGGTTCGCAGCAGTACCGGGTCCTGTGCCAGGTAGTCGAAGTACGCGGTCATCGCCTGCTCGACCTGCGCATGCCACGGCTGCGCCGGGTCGAAAGCCTCGCTCACCGCCTGCAGCGCGAGGTGGCTGGCGGTTTCGTACAGCGCGATCAGGCACTCGGTCTTGGTGCTGAAATGCTCGTAGAACGTGCGGCGCGAAACCGCGGCCTCGCGCACGATATCGGCAATGGTCGTGTCGGCGTAGCCTTTAGCCGCCACGGCCTGCGCCATGCCCTGGAGCAGACGGGCGTAGTGCTCGTTCGGCGGACCTTCGGCGGACTTGGGGGCGGCTGGTTTTTCGATGATGACGCTCATGAATGGCACATTTTCCTACGCCCCGGTACTTGACAGTACCAATCCTCGCTCACACCATGACGCATGCGGTACGGAGTTGTACCAATCTTTCGCCCCACGCCTTGCCCGAGGATTGTTTTCATGACCGAACTCGTTGTCCGCCGCCTTCTGATCGACCTGCAGTCGCCCTTTGCTCGCAACTGGTGTGGCGGCGATGCATTCTCGACCGCCTTCTTCAACGCCCTGTCGATGAGTTTCCCTTTCGGCGAGCAATTCTTCATCGACGCCGTGCGCGACGCGGTGGCCACGCTGCCACCCGAGGCAGAGGAAAGATACCGCGCCGACGTGCGTGGCTTCATCGGCCAGGAAGCCACGCACCGGCGCATCCACTCGCTCTTCAATGATCACCTCAGGAACCAGGGCCTGGTCGACGGCTGGACGGCGCGCGCCAGCAAGCGCATGGCCCTGATGGAGGAGGCCGACCCGCGCCACGCGCTGGCGGTCACGGCGGCCACCGAGCATTTCACGGCGATGTTCGCCGAGTGGTTGCTGGCCCGCCCCGAAATACTGCACGGCGCCGAGCCGCGCCTGCGCACCATGTGGCTGTGGCACAGCGCCGAAGAACTGGAGCACAAGTCCGTCGCCTTCGACATCTACAAGGCCACGGGCGGTTCGGACGAATGGCGCACGCGCTGGTTCCGCCGCGTGACGGTCATGTTCCTCGGCGACCTGATGCACCAGACCATCGACAACCTGCGCCACGAAAAGCAGCTGTGGAAGTGGGCAACCTGGAAGAGTGCCGTGCGCATCCTGTTGCGCCGCGACGGTCTGCTGCGCGGCAACCTGCGCGGCTGGCGCAGCTATCTGCGGGCCGACTTCCATCCGGCGCAGCAGGACAGCAGCCTCTCCACACGCTGGCTGGCCGATAACCGTTCGCAGTACACGCCTGTGGGCGCTGCGCCCGAAGCCGCTGCTGCGGCTCAGTAGAGGCCGGCGCGCTGCGAGTTGCCGCCGCTCGCCCGTTGCTGCTCGGGGCGCAGCGACAGGTCATGCAGGGTGTCGAAGTCCGACGGGGCATCGGGCACCCGCATCACCACCTCGAGTTCGTGCATCGAAGCGACCCAGCGGCCGGCGGCCGAATCGGACGGCTCGTCGTTGGCGAAAGTGCCGTCGCGGATGTAGAGGGTTTCGCCCTCGGGACGCTCGGCGTGAAGCTCGACCAGACGCGCGATCGAGAAGTTGTACGTCACGAGCTTCTCGCGCGTCTTTCTGTCCTTGCCACCGCAGTTGAAGGAGCCTTCCGCCGCAATGACGATGCAGGAGCCTTCCACGCCCCCGTCCATGTCGATCTCGTTGCCGGAACGCCAGATGGCGTTCGGCAGACGCACCCTCACCTTGTCGATCACCAGATCGCGCTGCTTGTTGAGGCTGCCCAGGGGCGGCACCAGCGAACGCAACTGCCGCAGGCGCTCTGCGAAGTTGTCGTCCATGAGGAATTCGACGTGGTGAGTGGCGCTGCCCGACGAGCGCTTGACCACCTGCATGACGACATGGCGTGGTTTGCTCATCGTTCGCCCCTCTCGCACGCGTCGAAACCCACGCCCAACGCGGGGCAGCCATGGCCTTGCTGGAATTGATTTGTCATCGGCTACAAGTTAGAACTTTTGAATGAATGCAATCACATGCATCAATTGTTTCTAACTGTATAACTATTGCGGCCGATATGGAAGGCAATCTGCGACATGACCGCACGGACTTGTCGCAAAAGCGTCGCACCGACGTGCTAACCGGAAGAGGCTTCCGACTGCTCCAGGGCTTCGTCGAGCGCCTTGCACGAAGGTGCGCAGACGGTTTGCGATTTGCCCAGCACCTGGCGTGTGCGCAACTGCGAGCGTACACGGTGCTTTCCGCACATGAAGCAGGACATGGTCGCCCCGCTGAAAGACGCCGACGCGCGAAACGGCGAACCCGGTGTCTTGGATTTGTAGCGCAGGCCGTCCGCCACCACTGCAGTCTTCACTTCACCCTTCGCCATTCGTCTTGTCCTTGTTCGTTTTGGCACTGCCCATGGCACGTGCAATGACTTCCCTGGCGCCGACTTCAGCTGCAAGGGAAGCGTCCAACGCCGAGCGGCAGAGCCCGGCGTGCTGGTAATTGAGGTTCTCGTACACCTCGGAAGCGGCCGGATAGGCATCGAGCAGGCGGCCCAGATCGGCGCCTGGCGCGACATCTTCGAACTCGTGCACCAGGTGCTCGACCACCGAGCGGTAKTGCTCGGCGCCGACCGGCACGGCACTGTGTTCGAGCCGTTCCAGCAGTTGAGCCAGCACCTGGGTCACTGCCAGATCGGTCTTGGGAGACGGATTGTGGGTCGTGGTCATGGTTTGCATCTGGGGGCAGCATACGCCTATGCAAGTGGCTGCTCGAACGGGGAAGCCCCCTCCTCGCCGGTTTTTTGCGCCGCCTGCATGCGCTGGAGCAGGCTGTGGAGCATTTCCGTCGACAGTCCGTGGATCACCAGCCGGTGCCCGGCACGCAGGGTCGACAGGGGTACCAGCGGATGCTTGTTGTTGACCAGGATCAGGTGCTCGGGTGCATTCAGGAGGGTGGCCGTATAGATGCCGATGGTTTCGTCCAGCTGCAACGAATTGGCCGCGCGCCAGAAATCGTTATCGGTCAGCATCAGCTGATAAAGCGGCGTGAACAGCTCGATCGCACTCTGCAGGTCGAGGAAATTGAGCCTGCCGTGGGGCATGTCTTCCAGTCGAAGCCCCGGCTCCTTGATCATCGAGAAATCGACCTTCTCGGCCTTGCAGAGCGCGAGCCCCTTCTCGCGCAGCGCCGTGTTGAGGCGGATCACGAAGTTGAAGAGGTTCAGGTCGTGCTTCAGGAACATCTCGTCCTTCAGCGCGTCGATGTCGGCCGGCTCCAGCGGGTTGGTGGACACAGGCGCCGGCGAATTGCGCCCGATGAAGGCCAGCACCTGCGAGCCCAGGTGAAAGTGCCGCAGGATCAGCCAGTTGGCCTCCGGCGACACGAAGCGGTTCAGCCCCCAGGCCAGGAAGCGGTGCAGCAGCATCGAATGCGACCAGTTGCGCGGCACGAACACCTTCACGATCTGGATCAGGATGATCGTCAGCCGCGCAATCGGCCGCAGGAACGGCAGCAGGTACTGCCGCGAGCCCGAGCTCGAATCGGCCAGCCACGCCGACTTGACGTTGTCGGGCAGCGGCGTGCTCTGGTCGAGGTAGAGCGCGAGCCACGGACTGGGGTCGCGCTCGTCGTGCCCCTGCGTCAGGAATTCAGGCGTTCGGCTCATTGGAAACTTCCGCCTGCGGCTGCGGTATTCGCCTTGGGGCGGCCCGGCGGCTCATGTGGCATTCGCTCCGTGATGTGCTGGAACTGCATCAGGTACAGCGCGGCGGTATGGCGCGCGGTGTCGATGATCTGGCGGGCTGCGCGGGCCTGCCCTTCCACGGCCATCACCATCTCGACCGCGGCGAGCCAGCGGTTCAGGTGGTTCTCGTCGTTGTGGCCGTGGTACTCGAGGAAGCGGAAGGCATCGGGCGGCAGCTTCAGGCTGGCCTTGATGAGCGGCAGCAGCGCCGGCACGATGCGCTGGCCCGTGCCCTCGATGATGTAGATCGCGCCCAGCAGGCCGATCGGGTCGCGCGTGGCGGCCAGGCCATGCAGGTAGGCGTTGAGTGCCTCGCCGCCGGGATTGCGGCGCAGGTCGTCGATCTGCGTGACGGTGCCGCCGGCCTTCCTGTAGTCGGTGAACAGGATGTTGAAGTCGTTCTGCTCCTCGCCGGCATGCACGCCGATCAACGAGGCCAGCATCTGGTATGGCTCGCTCAGCGAGGCCGCGCCTTCGCGCATCCAGAGGCTGCCCTCACGCACCTGCGGGACCCACTGCTCCATCCAGTTCAGGTAGTCGGGCAAGGCGAAGCGGCGCTCGCGGATCTGGCGGATCAGCGGCGTGCGCCAGACGCGGGAGCGGTAGTCGTGCCAGATGGCTGCCAGCTCGGTCAGCAAGGCGCCCAGGCCTTCAGGGGCGGCGGCTGGATCGTGCGGGGGCGCGATGACGAGATCGTCATCAGGCACCGCTGCAACAGCCGCGCGAGGCGCTGCCGCCGTCGACACCACGGCATCGGCCGCCTCGACTTCGAGCAGCATGTACGCCGCCATGAAGCGCCCCGACTCGGGCACGTAGCAGAAGATCTGTTCGCCGGGCTTCAACGTCCTGGTGTGAAGGAATTCGGCCAGCATGATCAGGATCGACGCCGCCCCCGTGTTGCCGCGCCACGCCAGGTTGCTCCACCAGCGCTCGCGCGGAATCGCAAGGTCGGCCTTGGTCATCAGGTCTTCGACCACCGGGATGAATTTTTCCGACGAGTAGTGGCACAGGAAGTGGTCGACCCGTTTCGGATCGACCCAGCCGTCGCGCACCAGTCCCGCGTATTCGTGGATGCCAATGTCGAACAGGTGCGGCAGCAGGCGAATGTCCTGCCGCAGCGACAGCGCGCCGGCGGCTTCGGCCTCGGCCCATGAACCGAAGTCGAGGTGACCCCGCGCGCGGTCTTCGGTCAGCCCCAGCTGCATGCAGACCGGGTAGTCGCCCGAGAACGCGCGCTGGTGCACCCATTTCAGCCGCAAGCGCAGCCCCGGGGCGCCGGCCAGTGCGGGCGTGCCATCGGACAGCAGCAGCGCACCCGCGCCATCGGACAGCATCCAGCGCAGGAAGTGTGAGTCGAAGTCGGTTTCATAGCCGCGCGCCGCAAACCGCGAGCGCTTGAAGAGCCGGGAAGGCATCTCGCTCGCCACCGCCATCGCGGTGCGGTGCGCCCCCAGCTCGATGCCTTGCGCGGCCGTCTGGATCGCCGAGACGCCGGCGGCACAGATGCCGTGGACCGAATGCGTTTCCATCGGCTGCGCCGCGAGCTCGCCCTGGATCATGTTGGCGAACCCCGGCATCAGCGTATCGCCGCCGGAAGAACCGCTGGTCAGCAGCGACACGCGCGACAGCTCCGCGCCGCCGCGCTGCAGGCAATCGCGGATCGCGCCGGCGGCCAGCTGCGCATTGGTGTGCCGCGTCACGCCTTCCGCGTCGATGGCGTAGTGCCGCGTGAGGATGCCGTTCTCCGCCAGGATGCGCCGCTTGATGCGCTCCGACATGCGGTTGAGCGGCGCGATGTACGCGTCCATGCGGTCGTTGGGAATGGGCTCGCCCGGCATGAAATAGCCGGCGCTTTCGAGGTAAACGCGTTGGAATGAAACGGGCATGGTTCAGTGGATGGAGGAATCGGGAGGCATCAGCGAGCGGCTGCGAAAACGCGGCCACACGGTCCCCAGCACGAACACGCGCACCATGTAGGGAACCAGCCCGCCCTCGTTGAGCACGGGATCGACCTGCGCGCGGTAGCGCGTGCGATGCAGGTGCGTGAGCTCGGACCAATGGGCATGCGGGTTCTCGTGATGTGCGGTGTGCAGGCCAATGTTGAACAACAACGGGTTCACCAGCCCTTCGAAATTGCGTGCGTAGTTCAGTCTGCCCCCGGGGGTATCGCGCAACGCTCCCTCTCGCGGCGTCTTCCGGCCGTCGGCGTGGGCGTGCTGCAGGTAGTTGGTCGCCAGCAGCCAGTGCAGGCCATGCAGTTGCGGCACGATCACGAACAGCAGCGCACGGCGCCAGTCGAGCGCGAGCAGCACGGCCCAGCAGCCCAGCCACACCGCGTACTGCGCCATGCAATAGCGCCAGGCGCCGCGCCGATGCTGCCGCAGCCGCGCAAGCCAGGTGGCAAACACCGGCGCCAGCACCCAGACGGCCTGAAACGGATGCAGCAGGTAGCCCCTCAGGTGGTTGGTGTCGCCGCCGAAGCGGTAGGTGCGCGCCACGTCCTTCGGGCCATGCCGATGGCGATGGTGGTTGGCCACGTGCGCAGGCCAGAACACGAAGGTGGGGTGCCCCTGCAGCAGCGTGATCCAGAAATCGGTCAGCCGGTTCATGCGCCGCCCGCGCCACATGCGCAGGTGCACATGGTTGTGGTGGATCACGCCGATGCCGAGCGTGAGGAAGAGCACCAGCGCATACAGCAGCAGGTTGAAGCCGTTCACCCATTGCCAGGCCGCCAGCGCAGGCAGCGCGATCAGGTACGCGACGCTTTGCCAGTCGCGCCAATGGCGCAGGCGCGGCGCGTCAGGCGGGCGTGACATGCTGCCCGGGCTGCCGCTGTTGCCGCTCCTGCTTCTCGCGGAAGGCCTGGAACTGCGGCTCGGCCGCATCCGCCGCGATGCGGGTCCTGAACAACCGGTCCATGAAGGTGAACTGGAAGCCGTAATTGCCGTTGTGGCAGGCATGGTGCAGGTGATGCCGGCGGCTCGCGGCAAACCAGTGGCTGTACGACACCCCGGTAAAGAAGTCGTAGTTCGAATGCCCGATGCAATTGAAGAACAGGCTGAACACCGGCACCGCTGCCAGCGACCAGAAGCTGAAGTCGTGCACCACCATCGGCAGCAGGATCACGTTGCCGAGCATCAGCGCCTCGATCGGGTGAAAGCTGTAGGTGGCCCACGGTGTGGTCACGAACGAACGGTGATGCGGCCCATGAAAGCGGCGCAGCAGCCGCGTATGCAGCAGGCGGTGGTTGATCCAGAAATGCACGTCGTTCCAGATCGCGAGCACGAGGATTTCAACGGCGATCTGGCGCCAGCCTGCGTCGGGGTCGAGCCGTGCCCAGCCCAATTGCAGCAGGCCCCACGGAAACACCATGCCGAGCCCGAAGATCAGCACCGAGACAGTCGACTGCCCCAGCTCGCGCCGCAGCTGTCCCGGCTGCAATGGCCGCGGATCGAGCACGCGCCCGATGCCCAGCGCCGGCAGCACCCGCTTCGTCAGCAGCCAGGTGATGGCGCCGAAGCCCAGGTAGATGCCGCCGAAAAAAAGCACGCCCCACAGCATGACCTGGAGGGCGGACAGTGAAATGAAGGTCTGCGCCATCCCCCGAGGCTACAACAGCATCTCGGGAACGATGGGTGCAATGAGCATGTTGTAGAACCGCTGGAAGAATCCCGACTCGGGTTCGGAGGTCAGGATCATTTCCTTCTCGCCGTCGTTGGTGAGCCACTGCAGCGTGCCGGTGTCCTTGGCCAGGCGCAGGCGGTAGGAGTTCTGCAGCTTGCTGATGTTGATGATGCGCAGCATCTCGCGCGCCAGCTGCGGGCTGTCGACCACCACGCCCATCTCCGTGTTCTGGCTGGCCGAACGGGGGTCGAGATTCATCGAGCCGATGAAGATGCGCGTCTTGTCGATGGCGGCGGTCTTGGCATGCAGCCGGCCGAGCGACTTGCCGAACATGCCGAAGCGCTCGCCCGCGCTGGTGCGCTGCGGACTCAGCTCGTACAGGTCGGCGCCGCTTTGCAGCAGCCGCTCGCGATAGCGCGCATAGCCGGTGTGCACCAAGGGCTCGTCGTTGGCGGCCAGCGAATTGGTCAGCAGCGTGAGCTTGACCTTGCGCTTGGCCAGGTCCTCGAAGGCGGCCATGCCGCGCTCGCCCGGCACGAGGTACGGCGAGGTCAGGTCGACCTCGGTCTTGGCGTCGAGCAGCAAGGCCCAGACCTTCATCGTCACGCTGGTGGAGATGGCCTCCTCGGCCGTCATGGTTTCGGGCTTGGTCGGCGGGTCGGCAATGGCGCGTGCCTCGCCCCACAGCAGGCCCATGCGGCCGCCGTCGAGTTCCTCGGCGATCGGGCCGTAGCCGAGAACGTCGGAGGGCGGCAGCACGATCTTCGGCGGCGCGGCGGCCATGCCGATCCAGTCGTCGAACTCGGCGCTGCCGGGCATTCGCCCCCCCTCGCCCTTCACGATGTCGGCAATAGGCCAGACCTGCACACTGTTCCAGTAAGCGTCGAAGATCGATTCGAGCTGCGGCACCACCTTGCCGACCACCAGCGCGTCCATGTCGATGAAATTCTGGGCTTCGCTCAGCACGAAATACTCGTCGGCGATGTTGCGCCCGCCCACCACCGCCATCACGCCGTCGGCAATGAACAGCTTGTTGTGCATGCGGTGGTTGAGCCGAGCGATCTCGAACGGCGAAGCCGCGAAGCGCGAGAGAAAACCGTTGCGGCCGCAGCAAAAGGGGTTGTAGAGCCGCACCTGCACATTGGGCGTCTCCGACAGCGCCAGCAGCAGTTGCTGGCTCTTGACGGTGTAGAGGTCGTCCACCAGCACCCGCACCTTCACGCCGCGCGCAGCGGCTTCGCGCAGCGTGCGCAGCAGCAGCCGCCCGACGGCATCGTTCTCGAGCTGGTAGTACTGCACCACCAGCGATTGCTGAGCCCGCTGCGCGAGCTGGATGCGCGCGTCGAGCGAGTACACACCGAGCGGCATCAGCCGGAAACCCGAATGCTCGCCCGGCGGCGTGGAAGCTGCGGCGATCTTGGCCAGCGCGGTCGACGGGTCGGCTACGGTCGCCTGCTCGGCAGGCCTCTCGCGCGCCGGCGGCAGCGAGCCGCAAGCGCCGAGCGCCGCCAGAAGGACGCCCGCAAGCGCCATGCGCAGAAATCGAGTCCAGGCGTTCATGATGGTCATTCCCTCGTTAGTCACTGTCATGAATACGCCGGCCGGGATGTACCGGTTTCATCCGCCCCCTCGGGAGGGGGCTCCGTCCTAGAATTCGCTTCATATACCTGTCCGGAGTTACATCATGGCCCGACCGATCCTCTCACGCATCGCCCTGATGACTGTCATTGCCGCCTTGGCCCCTTCCCCTTCCGCCTGGGCCGCTCTGGACATCGGCGACCCCGTGCCCAAATTCACCGCCAACGCTGCGCTGGGGGGCAAAACCTTCCGATATTCGCTGGCCGACGCGCTGGCCAAGGGCCCGGTGGTGTTGTACTTCTTTCCGGCCGCCGACTCCAACGACTGTTCGATCGAAGCCCACGCCTTCGCCGAGGCTGTCGATCAGTTCGCGGCGATGGGCGCCAGCGTGATCGGTGTCTCGGCCGACGACATCGACACCTTGTCGAAGTTCTCGGTCAAGTCCTGCCAGAGCCGCTTTCCGGTAGCCTCGGACGAAGCCAAGACCGTGATCCAGGGCTTCGATGCGCTGATGCAGACCCGGCCGGACTTCGCCAACCGGCTTTCGTACGTGATCGCACCGAACGGCAAGGTGGCCTATTACTACCAGAACCTGAATCCGGACAAGCATGTGGAGCGCATGCTGAATGCAGTGCGGGCGCTGCCGAAGGCCACAGYGGCGAAGTAAGGCGAACCGGCCCGGGTGCCACGGGTTTGGCGTGCTTCGCGCAAAATCCGCCCATGCAACTCAACTACATCGCCAACGCGGACGTCCCCTCCTCCTCCGGTCGCACCCTCCCGGTCATCGACCCGTCCGACGGTCAGGCTTTCGACGAAATCCAGCGCAGCAATGCCGCCGACATCGACGCCGCCGTTCGCGCCGCGCGCGACTGCTTCGAGGGTGTCTGGCACAAGGTCAGCGCCGCTGACCGCGGCCGCCTGCTCTACAAGCTCTCCCAGAAGATCGCCGCGCATGTCGACGAGCTCGCGCTGATCGAGCAGCGCGACTGCGGCAAGCCCGTGAAGCAGGCGCGCGCCGATGCGGTCGCGCTGGTGCGCTACTTCGAGTTCTATGCCGGCGCCTGCGACAAGCTGCACGGCGAAACCATCCCCTACCAGGACGGCTACAGCGTCTTCACCTGGCGCGAGCCGCACGGCGTCACCGGCCACATCATTCCCTGGAACTACCCGATGCAGATCTTCGGGCGCAGCGTGGGCGGTGCGCTGGCGGCGGGCAATGTGTGCGTGGTGAAGCCGGCCGAAGACGCCTGCCTTTCGCTGATCCGCGTGGCGCAGCTCGCGGCCGAGGTCGGCTTTCCGGCCGGCGCGCTCAATATCGTGACGGGCTACGGCCACGAAGTGGGCGACGCGCTCGCGCGGCACGAAGGCATCGACCACATCAGCTTCACCGGCAGCCCGAAGATCGGCACGCTGATCCAGCAGGTGGCGGCCGAACGGCACTGCCCGGTCACGCTCGAACTGGGCGGCAAGAGCCCCCAGATCATCTTTGCCGATGCCGATCTCGATGCGGCCATTCCGGTGGTCATCAACGCGATCGTGCAGAACGCCGGCCAGACCTGCTCGGCCGGCTCGCGCGTGCTGGTCCAGCGCGACATCTACGAGCCGCTGCTCGAGCGCCTCGGCCATGCCTTCGAAGCCCTGCGCGTCGGYCCCGCGGCGATGGACCTCGATGTCGGCCCGCTGATCCGCCAGACGCAACAGCAGCGCGTGTGGGACTTTTTGAGCGATGCGCAACATGCCGGCATTCCGATGGTGGCGCAAGGCATCGTCGTCGACGAAGCGCCCGAAACCGGCTTCTACCAGGCCCCCACCCTGCTGCGCGACGTGCCGGTGAACCACCGTCTCGCGCAGGAAGAGGTGTTCGGCCCGGTGCTCGCCGCCATGCAGTTCGCCGACGAAGACGAGGCGGTGGCGCTCGCCAACGCTACGCAGTTCGGCCTCGTCGCCGGCGTGTGGACGGCCGATGGCTCGCGCCAGTTCCGCATGGCCAAGCGCGTGCGCAGCGGCCAGGTGTTCATCAACAACTACGGTGCAGGTGGCGGCGTCGAGCTGCCCTTCGGCGGCGTCAAATCCTCGGGCTACGGCCGCGAAAAGGGCTTCGAGGCGCTGTATGGCTTCACCACGCTGAAAACCGTCGCCGTCAAGCACGGCTGAAGCCGAACACCGGCCCGCACCGGGCTCAGCCCAGCGCGGTGTCCAGCAGCATCATGAGCACGAAGCCGATCATCAGTCCGCTGGTGGCGAAGGCTTCGTGCCCTTTACGGTGCGACTCGGGAATGATCTCGTGGCTGATCACGAACAGCATCGCGCCCGCTGCAAAGCCCAACCCCCAAGGCAGCAGCAGCGCCGAATGGCCGACCACTGCGGCGCCCAGCACCGCGCCCAGCGGCTCGACCAGCCCCGACGCCATGCCGATCGCCACCGCGAACCAGCGCCGATAGCCGGCCGCCAGCAGCGCCACCGCGACCACCAGGCCCTCAGGCACGTCCTGGATCGCAATGCCGGTGGCCAGCGCGTCGGCACGCAGCCCGTTGTCGGCCGCGTAGCCGACGCCGATGGCCAGGCCTTCGGGCACGTTGTGCAGCGCAATCGCGAACACGAAGAGCCAGGTGCGGCGCAATTGCTTGGCCGACTGCCCCTCGCGCCCCTTGATGAAGTGCTCGTGCGGCAACACGCGGTCCATCGCCATGAGCACGATGCCGCCCAGCAGAATGGCCGCACCGATCACGCCACCCGCCGCCCAGTCGCCGCCGCCGAAGACGCCCACGGATCTGGCGGCCTCGAGGCCGGGGATGATCAGCGAGAAGGCACAGGCCGCCAGCATCACGCCGGCGCCGAAGCCGAACAGCGTGTCCTGCAGGCGCTCGGGCAGTTTCTGCGAGAACACCACCGGCAGCGTGCCGAGCGCCGTCGCCAGCGCGGCCACCGAGCCGCCGAGCAAGGCGTTCCACACGACAGGGTCGGCCCGCACGAACTGCCAGAACTGTGCCACCAGCGCCAGGGCGCCAGCAGCGACGATCACGAGTCCGATCCACTCGCGCACCGAACGAACGGCCTTCGGCCGCGCCCTGGCGACCGTGCCCTGCTGCTGTTGTGGCTCGTCGTTCATGGGCAGGCTCCCCGGCGGCCGCCTGCCACGGCGTAGCCCGGGGCCACCTCGGCCGAGTTCGCCACGTTGTGGAAGGCCGCCTTGAAGGCATCGAAGGCATGAGGCAAGGCTGGCAGGGTGTGCGGCACGGTTCGGAAGCTCCCAGGTTGGAAGGAGCCCTTTGCGTCGTCGACGTGCTGCGTATTCAGGCATTCAAATGATAATAATTCTCATTGACTCGGTCAAGACATACTCGGCCACGATGCCGCAAACAAGCCAGATGCCAGCGCTCCCGCGATCGGCCCGATACACTGCCTCGCGTCCCATGAAAGGCTTCGCACCGATGAGACTGCAACGCATCCTGCCCTTCGTGCTGCTGTTCGGCGCCGGCATCGCCAGTGCCCAGCTCGCCACCCCGCCGGCCGGCGAATACATCTACGAGAGCGGCGGCGGATCGCTCCGCGTCAAGCCCGACGGCCACTTCGACATCACCACCATCGGCTCGAACGCCCACACCTGCGCACTCGACGGCTCCATCGTGCGCGGCAAGGCCAAGATCGACGACACCCGCTGCGTGGTGAACTTCATCCTCAAGGCCGGCACGGTCGAGGTCGGCACCAACGGCTCGGACGAGTGCCGCCAAAGCTGCGGCATGCGCGCCTCTTTCGAAGGCACGTACACCAAGCCCAGCCCGGCCTGCACCGACAAGGCCGTGACGGCCTCGCGCAAGACCTTCAAGCACCTGTACGACGCCAAGGACTACGCGGCCGCCCGGACCACCCTCGCCCCCGTGCTCGGCGATTGCGACAAGACGCTCGACTGGATCACCAAGGGCTGGATCCGCAACGACCTGGCGCTGTCGCAATGGAGAGGCGGCGACCGCGCAGCCTGCCTCAAGACCCTGCAGCCGCTGGCCGACGATGCCGCCAAGACCGACGACGGCATCAAGGAGAGCTACCCGCCGGCCGACGCCGACATCTTCCTGCCCGTGGTCCGCGCGACCCGCACGAACCTGAAGCTCTGCCGGGGGTAGCCCCGCACCCGAAAACCCCAGGCGGCGCCAAGACCGTCATGCCGACTTTCCATCAACGACAGGACGGAGACAACACCATGAAGTTCTTGAAGCGCACCCTGCGCACGGCCGTGCTCGGCCTGAGCCTTGCCATTCCCCTGCTGGCCGCCGCGCAGTCGCTGCCGACCACCACGCCGGAGCGGGTCGGGCTCTCGACCGAGCGCCTGCAGATGCTCACCGACCTGCTCAAGGCCGACGTGGCCGCCGGCAAGATCCCGGGCGCGGTGCTGCTGGTGGCGCGACAGGGCAAGGTGGCCTGGTTCGAGCCGGTCGGCCAGCTCAATCCCGCCGCCGGCACGCCGATGCAGCGCGACGGCATCTTCCGCATCTACTCGATGAGCAAGCCCATCACCTCGGTCGCCGCGATGATGCTGGTCGAGGACGGGCGCCTGAAGCTTGACGACCCGATCTCGACCTACCTCCCCGAGTACGCCAGCATGACGGTCGGCGTCGAGAAGCCCGGGGCCGACGGCAAGCCAGTGCTCGAGACCGTGCCGGCGCGCCGCCCGATCACCGTGCAGGACCTGATGCGCCACACCTCCGGCCTGACCTACGGCTTCTTCGGGCCGGGCCTGGTCAAGCAGGCCTACAACGCGGCCGGCCTGGGCGCCAACGATCCGACCAATGCCGAGTTCTCGCAGCGGCTCGCCAAGCTCCCGCTGGCCTACCAGCCCGGCACGACCTGGGACTACAGCCAGTCGACCGACATCCTCGGCCGCGTGATCGAGGTGGTGTCGGGCCAGTCGCTCTACCAGTTCGAGAAGGCGCGCCTGTTCGACCCGCTGGGCATGAACGACACCACCTACTACGTGCCCGAGCCGGCGCGCCAGCCGCGCATTGCCGAGCCGCTGCCCACCGACCGCAGCTTCGGCGTGGGCGCCGACCTGAACGATCCGCGCATCGCGCGCAAGCTCGAATCGGGCGGCGGCGGGCTGGTGTCGACAGCCAGCGACTACGCGCGCTTCTTGCAGATGCTGCTCAACGGCGGCTCGCTCGACGGCAAGCGCTACCTCGGCCCGCGCACCATCGCGCTGATGACCGCCGATCATTCCAACGCCGGCGCCGGCATCGTGCCCGGTCCGCTCTACCTGCCGGGCCCGGGCTACGGCTTCGGGCTGGGCTTCGCGGTGCGCCGCAACGACGGCGAGGCGCCCCACCCGTCGGCCGGCGGCGAATACAACTGGGGCGGCGCGGGCGGCACCTACATGTGGGTCGACCCGAAGAACGAGATGTTCGTCGTGCTGATGCTGCAGTCGCCCAAATACCGGACACATTACAGAACATTGACCCGGGACATGATTTATGCGGCGGTGATCAAGTAGCCTGCGGTTCATAGGCCCTTGGGCCGTGGCGCAAAATCGGAACCCGCCCATGAAGAACAGCAGCAGTACCGTCATTCCGATCTCCGAGATCGGCCGCGCACGACCCGCCGTGGCCCTGCCGGAGATCGCCGTGCCCGCCACGGGGATGCTGCGCGACCGCCTGGGCCGTCCGATGACCGACCTGCGCATCAGCGTGACCGACCGCTGCAACTTCCGCTGCAGCTACTGCATGCCGAAGGACGTGTTCGACAAGGACTACAAGTACCTGCCGCACAGCGCGCTGCTGAGCTTCGAGGAAATGACGCGCCTGGCGCGCCTGTTCGCAGCGCACGGCGTGCGCAAGATCCGCCTCACCGGCGGCGAGCCGCTGCTGCGCAAGAACATCGAGGGGTTGATCGAACAGCTCGCCGACATCCGCACGCCCGACGGCCGGCCGCTGGCCCTCACCCTCACCACCAACGGCTCGCTGCTCGCACGCAAGGCCGCCGCGCTCAAGGCCGCCGGCCTGCAGCGCGTGACGGTGAGCCTCGACAGCCTGGACGACGCGGTGTTCCGCCACATGAACGACGTCGATTTTCCGGTGGCCGACGTGCTGGCCGGCATCGATGCGGCGCAGGCCGCGGGCCTGGGCCCGATCAAGGTCAACATGGTGGTCAAGCGCGGCACCAACGAGCAGGAGATCCTGCCGATGGCGCGCTACTTCCGCAAACACCACGGTGGCAGCGTGGTGCTGCGCTTCATCGAATACATGGACGTGGGCGCTACCAACGGCTGGCGCATGGACGAAGTGCTGCCCTCGGCCGACGTCATCGCGCGCATCGCGGATGAATTCCCGCTGGTGCCGCTCGAAGCCGCCACGCCCGGCGAAACGGCCCAGCGCTGGGCTTATGCCGACGGCGGCGGCGAGATCGGCGTGATCAGCAGCGTGACCCAGGCCTTCTGCCACGACTGCAGCCGCGCGCGCCTGTCGACCGAAGGCAAGCTGTACCTCTGCCTTTTCGCCAGCGCCGGCCACGACCTGCGGCCGTTGCTGCGCGGCACCGCCAGCGACGAAGAAATCACCTCCGCCATCGGCCACATCTGGCAGGGCCGGGCCGACCGGTATTCCGAACTGCGCGCACTGCGCGGGCCCGACCACGCCGACCGCGGCGATGCCAACGACAAGGCGCCACGCCGCGTCGAGATGAGCTACATCGGCGGATGACGCGGGCCGCTGCCATGCCCGTGCATGCCGCCATCGCCCCTGCCGACATCACGGGCCTGCTGCTGGCCGGCGGACTCGGTTCGCGCATGGGCGGCGTCGACAAGGGCTTGCAGAACTTCAACGGCCAACCGCTCGCGATGCACGCGGTACGGCGGCTGGCCTCGCAGGTCGACCGGGTGATGATCAACGCCAACCGGAACTTCGCCGCCTACGAAGCCTTCGGCGTTCCGGTCTGGGCCGACAGCCTGTCGGACTATCCGGGGCCGCTCGCGGGCTTTCTGACCGGACTGGAGCATTGCGCCACGCCCTATCTGCTCACCGTGCCCTGCGACACGCCGCTCTTCCCGCTCGATCTTGCGGCCCGCCTGTCCGAAGCGCTGGCGGCCGACGATGCGGAGATCGCGATGGTCTGCGCCCCTGAAGCCGAAGGCGATGCCGCCCCGGCGCTGCGCCCCCAGCCGGTGTTCTGCCTGCTGCGCACCAGCCTGCGCGAAAGCCTGCTGCACTTCACCACAGCCGGCGGCCGCAAGGTCCAGGCGTGGACGGCCCGGCACCGCACCGTGCTCGTCCCCTTCGACCGGGCCGGCGATGCGCCCGGCGCCTTCTTCAACGCCAACACCCTGGCCGAACTGCAAGCACTCGAGAACCGATGAGCCGCATCGCCGACATCGCCGCCACCCTCGCGGGTTATGACGCCGACGCGCTGGGCGTCGACGCCGCCCAGGCCTTCCTGGCCCAGCTGGTCGCGCCGCTCGTCGTCACGCAGCGCGAAAGCGTTTCGCTGCGCGATGCGCTGGGCCGGGTGCTGGCCGAGGACATTGTCTCGCCCGTCAGCGTGCCGCCGCACGACAACTCGGCGATGGACGGCTTTGCCTTCGACGGCGCGATCCTGCCGGCCGACGCTCCCATCGATCGCTCCGTCAAGCTGCGCGTCGTGGGCACAGCCCTTGCCGGTGCGGCCTGGCGCGGCGCCCTGTCTGCCGGCGATGCGGTGCGCATCATGACCGGTGCGATGATGCCGGCCGGCCTCGATACCGTGATCCCGCAGGAGTTCTGCAAGGTCGACGGCGACTGCGTGAGCTTCCCGGCCAGGGTGCTGCACCGCGGCGACAACCGCCGCTTGACGGGCGAGGACCTGATGAAGGGCCAGCCCGCCCTGCGGCGCGGCGAACGCCTCTCGCCCGCCGCACTCGGCATGGTCGCGAGCCTGGGCCTGCCGGGCGTGCCCGCGATGCGACGGCTGCGCGTTGCCTACTTCTCGACCGGCGACGAAATCCTGAGCCTCGGCGAGCCGCCGCGCGAAGGTGCGGTGTACGACAGCAACCGCTACACCGTGTTCGGCCTGCTCACGCGGCTGGGCTGCGAGGTGATCGACCTCGGCCTGGTGCAGGACGACCCCGCCACGCTGGCAGCGGCGCTGCAGCGCGCGGCACGCGAGGCCGATGCCATCGTCACCAGCGGCGGCGTCAGCGCCGGCGCGGCCGACCACACGCGCGAGGTGATGCAGCAACTCGGCGACATGGCCTTCTGGCGCGTCGCGATGCGTCCCGGCCGGCCGCTGGCCGTGGGCTTGATTCCGCGCGATGCGTCACCGCAGGCAGGCCCGGCCGTGCTGTTCGGCCTGCCGGGCAATCCGGTGGCCGTGATGGTCACCTTCCTCGCTTTCGTACGGCCCGCCCTGCTGCGCATGATGGGCTGCCACGACGCGGCCTCGGCCCCGCCGCCACTGCTGCGCGCACGCAGCGTCGGCCCCATTCGCAAGAAGCCCGGCCGCACCGAATACCAGCGCGGTTTCGTCAAGGCCGTGGCGGGCTCATTGCCCGAGGTCTGCATCGCGAGCAACCAGGGTTCGGGCGTGCTGAGCTCGATGGTGGAAGCCAACGGGCTCGTGGTGCTGCATCACGACCAGGGTCACATCGCGGCCGGCGAGGAAGTCGATGTAATGGTATTCGACGGCGTCATCTAGCCGGGCGTCAGATCCGCCCCAGGGCCTTGTCCACGCCCTTGTTGGCGAGCATGTCGGCCCGTTCGTTGCCCGGGTCGCCCGAGTGGCCCTTGACCCAGCGCCATTCGATCTCGTGGCCGCCCTCGGCCACCAGCTTGTCGAGCCGCTGCCAGAGTTCGACGTTCTTCACCGGCTGCTTGGTCGAGGTGCGCCAGCCCTTGGCCTTCCAGCCGCGGATCCACTCGGTGATGCCCATGCGCACGTACTGGCTGTCGAGGTAGAGCAGCACCTTGCAGGGCCGCTTGAGCGCGGCCAGGCCCTCGATCACGGCGGTCAGCTCCATGCGGTTGTTGGTGGTGTTGAGTTCGCCGCCGAACATTTCCTTTTCGGTGGCGCCCGACTTGAGCCATGCGCCCCAGCCGCCCGGCCCGGGGTTGCCCTTGCATGCACCATCGGTGTAGATCACGACTTCGTTCAAGCTTTCTTTTCCTTCTTCTTTCAATTCAATCCGTTTGATCCGGCAGGTGCCGATGCACCTTGCCCGCGATCGACACCGGCGCGGTAGCCCGCGCCGCAGCGCGGCGCCAGTCTGCGCTCAAGAGGCGCATGCCGCGCACCCGCTTGACCGCCACCAGGAAATACGCCGCGCCGAAGATAGGCCACCAGCGTTCGCCGGCGCYGTCCATCCATCGGCAGCGTTCGAGCCAGGCTTCGCTGCGCACCGCGGGCCGGTAGACACCGAAGCGCCCCGACTCCACCTCGAAACTCAAGAGCCGCAGCCAGTCGCGCATGCGCCAGTAGCCGATGAACTCCCCGCCTTCCGGCAGGAACAGGTCGCCGACCCCGAGCTTCCGATACAGATGCGCGCGGCGCTGCCGCATGCCCCAGAGGCTCGCCGGGTTGAGCCCGCAGATCACCACGCGGCCCTCGGGCACCAGAACCCGCTCGACCTCGCGCAGTGTCGCGTGCGGGTCGGGACTGAGTTCCAGCGCATGCGGCATCACTACCAGGTCGAGGCTGTTGGCCGCGAATGGCAGCGCCGCAAAGTCGGTCAGGAGCGTGGCCTTGGCGGGCCGCGTTGGGTCGGTCAGGGCCAGCCAGCGGTGCGGCATGCGGTTGGCGCGCAGGCCGTCCACCTCGGCCGCGCCGAGCTGCAGCGCGTGGTAGCCGAACACGTCGGCCACCGCCTGGTCGAACTGGGCCTGCTCCCACGCCAGGAGGTAGCGGCCCGGGGGGGTCGCGAACCAATCCTGCAAACCTATAATTTGACCGCTCATGACCCTCGTTCCGCTGCCCGCCTTCGCCGACAACTACATCTGGATGCTGCACGACGGGTCCAACGCCATCGTCGTGGATCCGGGCGACGCCCAACCGGTGTTCGACGCGCTGGCGCGCCACAAGCTGCAGCTGGCCGCGATTCTAGTCACGCACCATCACCCCGATCACACGGGCGGCGTGGCCGCGCTGCACGCCGCCACGGGCGCGGCGGTGCATGGCCCCGCCCGCGAGCGTATTCCCCAACCGTTCACGCCGTATTCGCAAGGCGATATTGCCGAAGCGCTCGGCCTGCGCTTCGAGGTCATCGATGTACCGGGCCACACGGCCGGCCACATCGCCTACTTCCTGCCCGCCGGCGAAGGCCGCGCGCCGCTGCTCTTCTGCGGCGACACGCTGTTCTCCGGCGGCTGCGGCCGCCTCTTCGAGGGCACGCCGGCACAGATGCTGGCCTCGCTCGATGCGCTCGCTGCGCTGCCGGGCGACACCCGCGTCTGCTGTGCGCACGAATACACACTTGCTAACCTGCGTTTCGCCCAGGCGGTGGAACCCGGCAATGCCGATCTGACTCACTACAACGCGCGCTGCGAAAGCCTGCGCGCACAGGGGCAGCCCACGCTGCCCTCGCAACTGGCAACAGAGCGCCTGATCAACCCCTTTCTTCGCAGCCGCGAAGCCACTGTCCTTCGAGCGGTGCGTGACCATGCCGAGCTTTTCGCCGATGCGGCCGAAGCCGATGTGTTTGCCGCATTGCGCCAATGGAAAAACGACTTCCGATGAAATTTATCGCTGCCACCTGCCTTGCAGGTTCTCTGATGCTCGCAGGCTGCGCGGCACCGACCGACAATTCCTCGTCTTCTTCCAGCACTTCCCCCAAGACCGGCACCACCGCCGGCGGCACCGGCCCCAGGGCCGCACCGGTCTACCCGCGTGACGCCTTGTCGCCCCTGTCCAGCAGCGAGGCCCGTTCCCAGAGCGTGGTCACGCTGGCACCGCCGACCGACATGTGGGACCGCATCCGCCGCGGCTTCAAGATGCCCAACCTCGAGAGCGACCTGGTGCGCGACCGCGAGCAGTGGTATGCCAGCCGGCCGGACTACATCCAGCGCATGACCGAGCGCTCGAACAAGTACATGTTCCACATCGTCGAGGAACTCGAGCGGCGCAACATGCCGACCGAGCTCGCGCTGCTGCCGTACATCGAGAGCGCGTTCAACCCGCAGGCCGTCTCCAGCGCACGCGCAGCCGGCATGTGGCAGTTCATGCCGGCCACCGGCACCGACTTCGACCTGAAGCAGAACATCTTCCGCGACGACCGCCGCGATGTGGTGGCCTCCACCCGCGCCGCACTCGACTACCTGCAGAAGCTCTATGGCATGTTCGGCGACTGGCAGCTCGCGCTCGCCGCCTACAACTGGGGCGAAGGCAGCGTGAGCCGCGCCATCGCCAAGAACCAGCGCCTGGGCCTGCCCACCACCTACAGCGACCTCTCGATGCCGGCCGAAACGCGGCTCTACGTGCCCAAGCTGCAGGCGGTAAAGAACATCGTTGCCAATCCGCAGGCCTTCAATGCCGATCTGCCTCTGATCGCCAACCACCCCTACTTCCAGACCGTCACGCTCACGCGCGACCTCGACGTGGAACTGGCGGCCAAGCTGGCCGACGTGCGCATCGAGGACTTCCGCGCCCTCAACCCCGCCGCGCACAAGCCGGTGCTGATTGCCGCGGGCACGCCGCAGATCCTGCTGCCCTGGGACAACGCGGCCGTGTTCCAGCGCAACTTCGACGCCTACTCGCAAGGCCAGTACGCCAGCTGGACGGCCTGGGTCGTGCCCAACACCATGACGGTGGCCGATGCCGCCCAGCGCGCGGGCATGAGCGAAGCCGATCTGCGCGCACTCAACAACGTGCCGCCGCGCATGCTTATCAAGACCGGCTCGACGCTCATCGTGCCGCGTGGTGCCCGCGTCAAGGAAGACGTCGCCGCGGTGGTGGCCGACGGCGGCCACCTGAGCTTCCAGCCCGAAATCGTCAATCGCCGCACCACGGTCAGGGCCGGACGCAACGACAGCGTTGCAAGCATCGCGCGCCGCTACAACCTGAAGCCCACCAACGTGGCCGAATGGAACGACGTGGCGCCCAACCATGCATTCAAGCGTGGCTACAGCGTGGTGGTGTACCTGCCGGTTCGCGCAACGCCTGCGGCCCATGTCGGCTCCGG
The DNA here is from genome assembly GCF_056402375.1 of Variovorax sp. P4_B10. NCBI lineage: Bacteria > Pseudomonadati > Pseudomonadota > Betaproteobacteria > Burkholderiales > Comamonadaceae > Variovorax > Variovorax sp. P4_B10. The sequence continues at coordinate 21,383 of NZ_JBFUHN010000012.1, forward strand.
CGCTGCGTCGGCACGCGGCCGTGGTGCAGTCACCGCCACGTCGAAGCGCGGCAGCGCGCCCGCCAAGGCCTCCGTGGTCCGGGGCAAGAACATCGTCAAGGTGCCGGCCGGCCCGCAGGTCGTGCACGAGAAGCGCGGCGGTACGCCGTCGAAGAAGAAGCGCTGAGCCTCTTCAACGCGCCGGGGCGGCCCACGCCCGGCGGCGCACCACGGCTTCGAGCGTGGCCACGGCGATCATCACCACCGTGGTGAGCGTGCCCACCACCAGCACCGACAGGTGCGACGCGAAGGCTGCCAGCGCCGCGAGCAGGATCAGCCCGTAGAGGTGCGACTGCGGCAGGAAGCCGCGCACCACCCGCTTGAACAGCGCATTGCCGAAGAGGTAGATGGCCGGGCCGCCCAGCAGCGGCCCGAGGTACTTGAGCTCGGCATGGTGCGAGCCCTCCCCGATCACCAGTTCGTCGGCCACGGCCGAGACGATGATGCCGGCCACCAGGATCACGTGCGTGTAGTGGAAGTTAGCGCCCATGCGGCCCGGGTCCTTCGAATGCTCGATCGCGTGCGTGGCCTCCTTGGCGCTGGTGTCGAAGTACATCCACCACATCGCCAGGCTGCCCGCGAATCCCACGAGCAGCGCATACACGTCGATCAAGTGCCACTCGGCGTGATGGCCGAACGCGATGCCGCTGGCCAGGATGGACTCGCCCAGCGCCACGATCACGAAGAGCTGGCAGCGCTCGGCCAGATGGCCGCCGTCGATGGTCCACTCCGCGGTCGACGAGCGGCCGAGCCCCGGAAAGATCAGCCCGACCATCGGCGCGACGTATTCGCACAGCACGCCGACGGACCAGAGCCCGAGCCGCACAGGCCCTTCGGCAAGGCCACCCGCAACCCAGAACACGGCCGCCACGCAGTTCCATGCCAGCAGGCGCCGGAAGTTCGGCGCCAGTTCGCTCTTGGAGCCGACCGCGATCAGCATGCAGAAGCTGCGCCCCACCTGGATGGCCGCGAAGCATGAAGCGAACACCAGCCCGCGCTCGGCAAACGCGCCCGGCAGCGCCGACGCCATCACCATGGCCAGCAGCATCACGCCGAACAGCATGCCTCGGATGCGGAGCGACCCTGGGTTGAACCAGTTGGTGGCCCAGGCGGTGTATTGCCATCCGAGCCAGACGGCGAACCACATCACCAGCGTCTGCAGCGCGCCCAGCAGGCTCAGGTGGTCCAGCAGGTAGTGCGACAGCTGCGTGACCGAGAACGCATAGACCAGGTCGAAGAACAGCTCTTCGTTCGAGACCCTGGCGGCCTCGCTGCGCGATCGCAAGGTCGATGGTTGTTCATTCTTCTCGCTCGGCATGACCTCTCCCCTTTCTTCCGGGCAGCTAGAGTTTTTCGGTTTCTCCGCTGCGTGGCTGCCACTTCATGAGGCGCTTCTCGATCAGCCCGACAAGCCCGTCGAGCAGCAGCGCGAAGGCCGTCAGCACGACGATGCCGGCAAAGACGGTGTTGACGTCGAACGTCCCCTCTGCCTGAAGTATCAGGTAGCCCACCCCGCGCGCCGAGCCCAGGTACTCGCCCACCACCGCGCCGACGAAGGCCAGCCCCACCGAGGTGTGCAGGCTCGAGAACACCCAACTGGTGGCACTGGGCAGGTACACGGTGCGCAGCAGCTGCCGCTGGTTGGCACCCAGCATCTTCGCGTTGGCCAGCACCACCGGGCTCACTTCGCGCACGCCCTGGTAGACGTTGAAGAACACGATGAAGAACACCAGCGTGACGGCCAACGCCACCTTGCTCCAGATGCCAAGGCCGAACCACAGCGCGAAGATCGGCGCCAGGATCACGCGGGGCATCGAGTTGGCGGCCTTGATGTAGGGGTCGAGGATCAGGCTCGCCGTGGGCGCCAGCGCCAGCCAGAGCCCGCAGGCCAGGCCGAGCACGGTACCGATGCCGAAGGCCAGCACCGTTTCGAGCAGCGTGGTGCCCAGGTGCCGGTAGATGTCGGCATTGCCCTTCAGCCCTTCGGGAAACAGCAGGTTCGGCGGCACCTCGACCGGCAGGAACCAGCTCCAGATGCGGCCCGCCACCTGGATCGGCTCGCCGAGAAAAAAGGCGATCTGCTGGTTGCGCGACGCCACATGCCAGCCCACAAGGATGATCGCCAGCAGCACCAACTGCCAGAAGCGCGCATTGCGTTCGTCGAGTCGGAGGTTCATCTCAGGCCGCCTTCTTCAGTTGTTGCGCGTAGCCCTTGAGCACCTCGTCGCGCAGCACTTCCCAGATCTGGGTGTGCAGTTCGACGAAGCGCGGCTGCGTGCGCACCTCGGCCACATCGCGCGGGCGCGCGAGGTCGATGGCGAATTCGCCGATGGGGTGCGTCGCCGGGCCGGCCGACAGCACCACCACGCGGTCGCTCATCGCAATGGCTTCGTCGAGGTCGTGCGTGATGAACAGCACCGCCTTCTTCTTTGCGCTCCACAGGTCGAGCACCTCGTTTTCCATCAGCTGCCGTGTCTGGACGTCGAGCGCGCTGAAGGGCTCGTCCATGAGGATGATGTCGGGGTCGAGCACCAGCGTCTGCGCCAGCGCCACGCGCTTGCGCATGCCGCCGGAGAGCTGGTGCGGATAGCGATCACCGAAACCCGAGAGGCCCACGCGCGAGAGCCAGGCCTCGGCCTGCTTGCGCGCCTCGGCGTCCGGCACGCCGCGGTACTGCAGCCCCACCATCACGTTGTCGATGGCGCTGCGCCACGGCATCAGCGCCTCGGTCTGGAACATGTAGCCGGCGCGCGCATTGACGCCCGCGAGCGTCTGACCGAAGACCTTGATCGCGCCCGACGAAGGTTCGAGCAGCCCGGCGCCCACATTCAGCAATGTCGACTTGCCGCATCCCGTGGGCCCCACCACCGACACGAACTCTCCGGCACGGATACGCAGCGTGGTGTCCGCCACCGCGGTGTAGCGCTGGCCCGGATCGTCCTTCGAGTGGAAGGTGCAACTGATGGAGAGAAGTTCGAGTGCGTAGTCGGACATGTCTGGCAGGGATTCTGGCATCGGCCGCCACAATAAAAAACCCGGCCGAAGCCGGGTCGCGGGACGTTCGGAGTCAGGCTTTGAACCTGTCTTTCGCGCGCCTTGCAAAATCGTTGGTGTAGGTCCTGGCAAGATCGATCTTGTCGGCCTTCACGGAAGTGTCGAAGCTCGCGATGGCCGTGAGCGCCGTCTTGGGGCCCTCGGCCGGCACGAGGCCGTCGGTGGCGATCGATTCGCGCACCTTGTCGAAAGAAGCAAGGTACAGCGCCCGGTCGCCGAGCAGGTAGGTCTCGGGCACCGTCTTGATGATGTCGCCCGGCCCGGCCGTCTGCAGCCACTTGAGGCCGTGCACGATGGCGTTGGCCAGCGCCTGGCAGGTGTTGGGGTTCTTCTGGATGAAGTCGATCGGCGCATAGAGGCAGGCCGCGGGCATCGGCCCGCCGAACACCTGCTGCGTGCCCTTGAGCGTGCGCGTGTCGCTGATGATCTTCACGTCGCCCTTCTGCTCGAGCATCGTCATCACCGGGTCGGTGTTGCTGATGGCATCGATCTGACCCGAACGCAGTGCCGTGAGCGCACCGGCCGCGACGCCCACGCCGATGAAGCTCACATCGCTGGCCTTGAGCCCGCCGCGCGAGAGCACGAGGTTGGCCACCATGTTGGTCGACGAGCCCGGTGCCGAGACACCGATCTTCTTGCCCTTCAGGTCGGCAATGCCGGTGTAGCCCGCCATGTTCCTGGTCGACACGCCCACCGCGATCTGCGGCGCGCGGCCCTGCAGCACGAAGGCCTGGAAGAACTGGTTCTTCGCCTGCAGGTTGATGGTGTGTTCGTAGGCACCGGAGCACACGTCGGCCGAACCGCCCACCACGGCCTGCAGCGCACGCGCGCCGCCGGCGAAATCGGAGATCTCTACCTCGAGCCCTTCGGCCTTGAAGTAGCCGAGCTGTTCGGAGATGGTGAGGGGCAGGTAGTAGAACGCGGCCTTGCCGCCGACTGCGATGGAAACCTTTGTCTTTTCCAGCTTGGCTTGCGCAAAAACCCGTGGCAGCGCAATCGTTGCGGCAGCGACTGCGGAGGCGGTGATGAGGGTTCTGCGATGAAGCATGAAGCGGATCCTGCGGGCTCTTCGATTCTTGTGAGGTGAATCGAGCTTAGGGGTGCGCCCCTGTTGCCTGCATCGGGGTCATCCCGTGCGGGTTTCCACGTAAGCACGAAGGCCACCGCGGGGCTTGTGCCGAATGCCCTGTCGCGGCTTATTTCGCGAGAAAAAGAATCGCGACGTTGACGAGAAATGCGAGCGCCCAGACCGCGCTGCGCACTGCGCCAATGCCCTTGATGTAGATCGCGATGTAGATCACACGCAGAACGACATAGGTCACGGCCAGCATGTCGAGCCGCGCCTGTGCAACGCCAAGTTGGTGCGCAATGATCACCGCGCCGATGAAGAACGGAAGTCCTTCGAAGCTGTTGGCCTGTGCGCTGTTCGCACGCGCGCGCCAGCCACTCTGCTTCGCGGCCCAGTCGCGCGGATGCATGTTGTCGCGCGGACCGAAACCGCCGGCCTTGGCGATCCATGCCGCGAGATACGGYAGGCCGCAGGCGATGAACACGCACCAGTAGGCGAGCGTGAGCAGGGAAAGAGTCATGTCGCGTTGTCTCCGTTCGGCAGCGGCTGCAACGGCCGCTGCGGGCGTGCTATCGGCGGTCCACCAGTGCGTGCGCGATGGTGCCGAGGTCCACGTATTCGAGTTCGCTGCCGGCCGGCACGCCGCGCGCGAGGCGCGTCACGTTGAGGCCGCGCTGCTTGAGCGCTTCGCCGATCACGTGCGCGGTGGCTTCGCCCTCGGCGGTGAAGTTGGTGGCGAGGATGACTTCGCTCACCGTGCCGTCGAGCGCGCGGTCGAACAGCTTCTGCAGGCCGATGTCCTTGGGGCCGATGCCGTCGAGCGGACTGAGCTTGCCCATCAGCACGAAGTAATAGCCGCGGAAAGCGCCGGTGCGCTCGAGCGCCGCCTGGTCGGCGGGTGTCTCCACCACGCAGAGTTTGGTCGCGTCGCGGCGCGCGTCGAGGCACACGTTGCAGATCGGTGCCTCGGTGAAGGTGTTGCAGCGTTCGCAATGCCGCACATTGCCGGCCGCCTGCTGCAATGCGCGCGACAGCAGCTGCGCGCCCTCGCGGTCGTGCTGCAGCAGGTGAAACGCCATGCGCGAGGCCGACTTGACGCCGACACCGGGCAGGCGGCGCAGCGCATCGACCAGGGCGTCGAGCGAACTGGCGTCGGCCATCAATGGCTCAGAACGGCAGCTTCATGCCAGGCGGGAGGCCCGGCATGCCAGCCGTGAGCTTGCCCATCTTCTGCTCGCTGGTTTCCTCGGCCTTGCGCACCGCGGCGTTGAAGGCTGCGGCCACGAGGTCTTCGAGCATGTCCTTGTCGTCGGCCAGGAGGCTCGGGTCGATGGTGATGCGCTTGACGTCGTGCTTGCAAGTCATGACGACCTTGACGAGGCCGGCGCCGGATTCGCCTTCGACCTCGATGTGCGCCAGTTCTTCCTGGGCCTTCTTGAGGTTGTCCTGCATTGCCTGCGCCTGCTTCATGAGGCCGGCCAGTTGTCCTTTGTTGAACATCGTTGGTCCTGTGTAGGTTGTGAAGAGAATGGGTGAAGGATACGAGACCCGGCGGCAGTGCCCGCCTCAGGCCGGCCGCAGCGTTCCGGGCACGATCTTCGCATCGAAGTCGCGCATCAGCATCTGCACCTCGGGGTCGCTGTGAATGGCCTCCTCGGCCACGCGCTGGCGCTCGTCGGCCGCCTGCCTGTTGCGGCGCGCGGGGCTGTCGACCACGCCGCCGATTTCGATCGCGAGCTTGATGTCGTGGCCAAGGCCGTTGAGCGCAACGGTCAGCTTCTCGCGGCTGGAAGGCTGGTTGAGCGTTTCGCGCTCGATGCGCAGGATCCACTGGTCGGTGTCGCGTCCCACCAACTGCGACTGCAGCGCGAGTTCGCGCGCGAGGGCGGTGATGGTTTCGGCCGCCACGAGCTGCGTGACGGTGGCGTACCAGAAATCGCCATCCTCGCTGGGTGGAATGGGCGTCGAAGGACCGCGCTGCTCATCGGCACGCGGCGCATCGCGCAGGCCCGGCGGCGGCTGAACGCGCATCGGCACGCCGACGACCTTGGCTGGGGCATCCGTGGAGGCGGTCCTGGGTTCCGACTGCCGCAAGGGTTCGTCGACCACGGCAAGACGATGCCCCGCGGGGACCGGAGATGCCGTGTGCGGCGCAACCGTGGGCGCCGGCACAGGCGGGGTGGGAGCTGGTGCAGGCTGTGATTCGGCCGCGGGCGCCGGGGTCGCGACAGGGGCCGGAGCCCTCGGCGCCGCGACCTGGGCTTCATTCAGAGTTTTTTTTTCCGTGGAAGCTGTCGAAGCAGCCGCGTTGGAAGGTTTGAAGGCCAGCAGCCGCAGCAGCACCATGGTCAGCGCTGCGTACTCGTCGGGCGCCAGGCCCAGCTCGCCGCGGCCGTGCAGACACAGGCTGTAGAGCAATTGCGTTTCGTCGGCTGGCATCAGCGACGCGAGGCGTGCCGTTTCGGCCGCATCAGGGTCGGTGGCCGAATCTGCCGACTCCGCGCGCGAAGGCACCGCCTGCAGCACGGCCATGGCCTGCAGCACCGCGGTCATTTCTTCCAGCGTGGAAGCGGCGGACATGCCGTCGCGGCGCAGCGCCTCGGAGGTGTCGACCACCGTCTTGCCGTCGCCCTGTGCCAGCGCCTCGATCAGCTTGAACACATGGCCGCGGTCCACGCTGCCGAGCATCTGGCGCACGCCGGTTTCGAGCAGCTCGCCGTTGCCGAAGGCGATGGCCTGGTCGGTGAGCGACAGCGCATCGCGCATCGAACCGCGCGCGGCACGCGCCAGCAACCGCAAGGCCTGCGGCTCGGCCGGCACCTGTTCGGTCTGCAGCACGCTCGTCAGGTGTTCGAGCACCGTCTCGGGCGCCATCGGCCGCAGGTTGAACTGCAGGCAGCGCGACAGCACGGTGACGGGCACCTTCTGCGGATCGGTGGTGGCGAGCACGAACTTGAGGTATTCCGGCGGCTCTTCGAGCGTCTTCAGCATCGCGTTGAACGCGGTGTTGGTGAGCATGTGCACTTCGTCGATCATGAAGACCTTGAAGCGCCCCTGCACCGGCTTGTACACCGCCTGCTCGAGCAGCGACTGCACCTCGTCCACGCCGCGGTTCGATGCCGCGTCCAGCTCGGTGTAGTCGACGAAGCGACCCGAATCGATATCGCGGCACGCCTGGCAGACGCCGCAAGGCGTGGCGGTGATCCCGCCCTGCCCGTCCGGCCCCTGGCAGTTGAGCGATTTCGCCAGAATCCGCGAAACCGTGGTCTTGCCCACGCCCCGCGTGCCGGTGAAGAGATAGGCGTGATGCAGGCGCTGCGTGGTCAGTGCGTTCTCGAGCGCCTGCACCACATGCCCCTGACCGACCATCTCACCGAAGGTTTTCGGACGGAACTTGCGAGCGAGCACGAGATAAGACATTGCGGGCATTCTAAAAGGCGCGGCGCCATGATCCGAGCCCACGCGCCAATCAAAAAGGGCTGGCCTTTTCGTGGGACACCGAGGAACCGGCTTCGCCGGGCCTCCGGTGTCGCCCCCAGCAGGGGGAAGGAGAAGCGACACGAAGTGCGCGCATCCTGGGGGGTTACAATAAGCCTTGACGGGCCTCCCTGCATGGTGAAGTGGCCAACCGGGTCAGGTGGGGAACCAAGCAGCCCTAACTGCGTAGTCAGTGCCAGGGGTAAGGCTCGTCAACCTAACATCAAAAGGACGAGGCATGGCTGGCGGCCCCCTCACCGGCGCCGAATCCGCAGCCGCTGCATCCAACTAACCAATCTGCCGTAGTCCGGCCATGACCTCTTCGGTCGGCGGCAATTCGCTGGTTCGCCAGACCAGCCGGGCGTGACGATCGAACAGATAAACCTGGCCGGTATGGCGGTCGCCCGCTGCCGCGCCTCCCGTGAACAGCGAGAGCATCGACTCAAGTGCCTCGGGGGCTGGCGCCGCCGCGCTCCACGTTGGCCTTGCGCCGAAGCGCCGCAACCAGGCGCTCAGTGCAACAGGGTCGTCGGACAGCGGGTCGATGCTCAGCGACAGCAGGTGCACCGCCGTGTAGCGCTCCGACAGCAATGCCGCCTGCAGCGTCGAGAACAGGGCCCCCTGGATCGGGCAGACCGTGCTGCATCCGGTAAACATCAATTGAACGGCGGTTGGAGCGCCTCGCAACTGCGCCGCGAGCATCGGTGTGGCGCCGTCGTGGCGCCGCAGCGGCAGGGCCGGAGCCGGYACCGCCGGCAGCACCGGGCCGATGCTGGTGTTTGCGCGGGCCGGAGGCACACCCAGCCACGCCAGTGCACCGGCGGCAAGCAGGCGCCGGCGCCCGCGGGATGCAACCCGCGAGGGTATGAAGGGGCTCCGCGCGTTCATTGGGTTCATTGAGAAAGGGCTTGCGTCAGGTAGTCCCACAACGCCGCGCACTGGCCTTCGTCGGCATCGAAGCGCGGCATGGCTCGGGGCAGCGCGACATGGGCCGGGTCGATGCCGGTGCGCAGCGTGCGGCAGAAGGATGCGCGCTCGTACGCGACGGGCGGGCCGCCGCGGCGCGGGAGGACTTCGCGCAATTGGCGCCGGTCGAGCGGCGGCGCGAAACCGGAGACAGCGGCAGTGGACTTGCCGGGGCCCGCGTGGCACTGGATGCAGCGCGTCGCTGCGCCCGGCAGCGGCGTGCTGTGGCCGGACAGCGTGCCGGCGAGTGGCTCGGTGCCATCGAACAGGCGCGCGCCACGCGCCACCGAGGAAGGCACGGCGGCTTCAGGCTTTCCGGACCACGCCGGGCCAACGGCCAGTGCGGTTCCGAGCGCCRGCGCCAGCATCATCATCGAAAGCCTCGGCTTCGCGAAGCGCGCCGGCCGCTACCGGATGTTGATGGTGCGCGCCACGCTCGGCACGCCGCTGCTGTCGAGTGCGAACAGCATGTAGTTGCCCGGCAGCACCGTCCCGTGATCGGTCGGAATGCCCAACTGGTAGTTGCCTGCCGTGCCCGTGAATGACAGCGGGATGCGGCGCTGATCGGTGTTGACCGAGTGAGTGGCCGATGCCATGCGCACCAGCGCAAAGTGGGCCGCTGCGCGGTCGGTCGCCACGGCGATCTGACTCCCCCATGTGGCGCTGGCCGGCGCGGCCGTGATGGCCGGGCGGGACGCCGGCGAACCGTCGCTCGCCAGCAGGTACGGAGGCGTGTAGATCTCCGCATCCGGGTGGTCGCCCGCACAGTCGCAYAGCCCGCCGCCGCCCGCCAGCACGCGTCCGTCCGGCAGCAGCAGGGCCACGCTGTGATAGTTGCGCGGTTTCTGCATCGGCGGCACCGTGATGAAGCTCTCCAGCCCCGGGCTCCACAGCTCGGCCGCCAGCACACTGTAGGAGTCGGAAAACGGAACGGGCTGCGTCTGTCCGCCTATCACGAACACCTCGCCGTTAGGCAGCACCACGCTGTTGACAAAGGTTCGGCCATAGGCCATCGGCGAAAGCTTGCGCACCGTGGGCGCCGTCGGCGCGCCCGCGCTGATGTCGATGATGTAGGCGGTCTTGAAGGCGTTGCCGCTGTCGTGGTTGGGCGCGCCGCCGAGCTTGAGGATCTTGCCGATGTCGTACATCACGGCGCTGGCGGTCATGGCATAGGGGTCGTCGCTGCGTGGCCCGGCCTGCAGGATGGCGCCGCTGCCGCGCGTGTCGATCCAATGCATTGCGGCAGCAGGCCCGGCGTGGAATACCCAGCCGTTGGCGGCGCCGAACAGCCACATGTGGTTGTCGCCCCGGTAGACCCCGGCCGCGTCCGGGCCGGCCAGCGGCGGGTTCGAGACATTGCTCGCATCGGGCATGTTGGCCGGTACGCCGGACAGCGTGCGCCAGGTCTTGGTGTCGGCCGACCACACCTCGCCGTACTTGCCGCCCTGCCCGCCGTTCCACGACCCGCCGACTGTGAACACGGAGCCGTCGGACATCGTCGTGCTCGCCTGGTAGGCACGTGCAATGCCGAGTTGCGCACCCGTCACCCAGCCGCCCAGCGCCGGGTCGTAGATCGAGGTCTTCGTCGCATCGCTGCCGCCGCTGACCAGCACGCTGCCATCGGCCAGCATGCTCAGGCCAGGGCAGAACATCTGGTGGCCGGTGGCCGTGACCACCAGCGGGCTGGCGCTTCGCGTGACGGGGTCGAACACCGAGGTGTAGGTGTACGCCTCGCTGCTGCTCGTGCTGAAGCTGGTGGGCGAGCGGGCTGCCCACAGCAGCAGCTTGCCGTCGGGGAGGTTGGCGGCCGATGCGGGCACGAGTGGCAGCGCGATCGGATCGGACCAGGGCTTCACCGCGGCGGTCGATTGCGCTGCGGTGTATCCGGCTGCCGTGAACAGGTACTCGTTGGCCGGCAGCCACTTCCCCTTGAATCGGGAGCGCAGCCGGACCACGAGCCCCGCGCCGTCTATGGGAAGGTTTGTCACCGTCAGCGTTGTCGCACTTGTCGATGTGTCCACCACGGGTGTCGCCGAAGAGGCCGACAGGATCGTCAAGCCATACTGGTTGGCACCCGTGTTGTTCCAGACGAAGGTCGCGCTGCGGCTGGCGAACTTGGTGCCGGGSGACGGACTGGTGAGGGACGCCGGCTGTCCGTCTGGTGGYGCCGGCTTGCTTGCCGATGCGGACGTGCCCGCCGGCGTCGGATTTGCGCCCTGCGCGTGGGCGCCGCCTCCTGCGTCACCGCCGGACCAAACCAGGAACACCAGGGATGCATAAGCAAGCCCGCGCGCGGCGCGCGGCGATGGAACGCTGGTCATCGCTGCTCCTTTATTTTGTCTGATCGCAGCTTATTCCTTGCGCGCGCAATAAACAATACAAAAGTATTCAGTTATACCCTCAAAGACCCAGCTGCTTGATCGCTCCGCGCGCCGCAGCCGCCCCGCTGGCCATCGACGCCGTCAGCAGGTAGCCGCCGGTCGGCGCCTCCCAGTCGAGCATTTCTCCCGCCACGAACACGCCCGGCACCGCGCTGGCCATGAGCCGTTCGTCGAGCGCCTCGAAGCGCACGCCGCCTGCGGTGCTGATGGCTTCGTCGATGGGCCGGGTTGCGACCAGCCGCAGCGGCACGGCCTTGATCGTCGCTGCCAGTTGCGCGGGGTCTTGCATCGCCTCGCGGCTCAGCGCCTCGTGCAGCACGCCGGCCTTGATGCCCTCCAGCCCCAGCCGGCTCTTCAGATGGCTGCTGAGCGACCGGGCACCGCGCGGATGCTTCACTGCGGCCAGCACCTGCTCGACGCTGCGGTCGGGCAGCAGATCGAGCAGCAGCGTCGCGCTGTCTTGCGCGGCGATCTCGTCGCGCAGCAAGGCCGAGGCCGCATAGATCAGGCTGCCTTCGATGCCGGTCGCGGTTGCAACGAACTCGCCCTTGCGCGCGAAGCGGCGCCCCTGGCTGTCGGTGAACGAAATAGCGACCGACTTGAACGGCTGGCCCGCGAAACGGCTCGCGAAATGTTCGCTCCATCCGGCTCCGTCGAAGCCGCAGTTGGCGGGCTGCAGCGGCGCGATGTCGATACCGCGCGCCTGCAGCCACGGCGCCCACGCGCCATCGGAACCGAGCCGCGCCCAGCTTGCACCGCCCAGTGCAAGCACCACGGCATCGGCCTTCACCAAGGTCTCGCCGACGGGGGTCGCGAACCGCAACGAGGCTGCGTCGAATGGCGCGCTTTCGCCGCCGAGCCAGCGATGACGCATATGAAACTGCACACCAGCCGCACGCAGCCGGTGCAGCCACGCACGCAGCAACGGCGCAGCCTTCATGTCGGTCGGAAACACGCGCCCCGAGGTACCCACGAAAGTCTCGATGCCAAGGCCGGTCGCCCATTCACGCACCTGCTGCGGACCGAACTGCGCCAGCATCGGCTCGAGTTGCGCACGGCGCTCGCCGAACCGGCTCATGAACACGTCGAAGGGCTCCGAATGGGTCAGGTTCAGCCCGCCGCGGCCGGCCAGCAGGAACTTGCGGCCCACCGAGGGCATGGCGTCGTACAGGTGCACTTGCGCACCGGATGCGCTCAAAACTTCAGCCGCCATCAGGCCGGCAGGTCCGCCGCCGATCACGGCGACGGTATGGGAAAGGGTCATTCGAGATTTACCAGTTCGCCCTGCCCGGTGAGGAACGCGACGCGGACCGTRGCACCGGGGTAGGCATGTTGCACGGCAACGCGGTAGCGCTGCATCTGTGCGATCAACGTCGCGTCCCGTTCGGGGTGCGCTGCGGATTTGTAGTCGAGGATCCACCAGGCGCCGCTCTCGCGCTCGCGCACCAGTCGGTCGATGCGCAGGGTTTCGCCTTCGTGGACCAGCGTGACTTCGTTGCCATGCCAGTCGACCCTGCGATCGTCCCACGCCCAGGCGCCCGCTCCCGCACGGATGCGTTCGGCCAGCGTCGCAGCGCCGCGCGCCTGCTGGGGCTCGAGCATGAACTCGCGGGCCGCCGCACGCACATGGGCCGATGGCAGCGCCTCACCCGGCACCGCCCATTCGAGCAGCCGGTGCATGGCCTGGCCGAAGGCGGCGGCGCGTGCGTCGACCGTGGCGTCCACGGCCTTCTTGACAGCCGGCAGCTCGGCGGCGACAGGCACCGAAGGCATCTGCTTCATCGAGAAGCTGGCCACCCCGGTCTCCGTGGGCAGCGCGACCAGCGGCTCATCGGCCTCGGCCGGTTCGCAGGCCGATTCCAGCCGGGTCCACCAGCTGCCCTCGTTGGCACGCGCCGGGCGCACCGACGACAGCACCAGCCGTTCGCGCGCCCGCGTGGTCGCCACGTAAAGGCCGTTGAGTTCCTCGCGATGGCGCGCGCGCTGCTCTTCTTCCAGCAACGCAGCGGCGCAGGCCGGCGGCGTCTTCTCGCTCGCAAGGAACACGAAGCGCGTCGGCGCGCTGTCGCTGCCCTTCCACTCGACCAGCACGCCCATCGTCTGCGCACGCGGTGGTGCGGCATCGCAATCGAGCATCAGCACGGTATCGGCCTCCAGGCCCTTGGCGCCGTGCACGGTCAGCAGTTGCACCGCATCGGGCGCCGCAACGGAGGGCGCACGCACGCCACCAGCACGCAAGGCACGCACCAGCGCATAGGGCGTGGCAAAGCGGGCGCCTTCGATCTCGAGCGATGCGGACATCAGGCCGCGCAGATTCGCCAGCGCGCCCTGCCGCATGGCGGCGGGCACGGCGGCGCCGAACTTCGCCAGCGCGTCGCCGTCGTGGAAGATGGCGTCGATGGCATCGTGGGGCGGCAAGGTCACCAGCCAGCGCTGCCACTTCTTCAGGCTGGCGCCCGCCTCGACCAGCACCGGCGGCAGGCCCTCGCCCTTCTGGATCAATGCGAACCAGCTCGACGACGGATGCTCGCGCTGCCGCAAGGCCAACTGCACCAGCGCCTCGTCATCGACACTGAACAACGGCGACTTCAGCGCCCGCGCCAGCGAAAGATCGTGCGCAGGCGACACCAGCGCATCGATCAGCGCGACCATGTCCTGCACCTCGGGCGCGTCGTGCAGTTCGTTCTTCTCGGGCTGCTGCACGGGGATGTGGCGCTGGCGCAGCGCGTCCTGCATCGCGGACAACCGGCTGCGCCGACGCGCCAGCACCATGATCTGCCGGGGTTGCGTGCCGTCGGCAATGCGCTGCGCGACCCAGCGCGCGGCCTGTTCGCATTCCTTCTGCAGCAGTTGCTCTTCGGGCAGCACGCGCGGCGTGACGAGGCTGTCGCGCCAGTGCAGCATGCCGTCGTCGGCGGGTGCCGCTTCGGCGGCAGCGCCCAGCGCATCGCGATCGATGGCCGGCAGCTTGAGCAGCTCGCCTTCGTCGCCACGCTCCGTGGTGTGCGCACGGTAGCCGTCGAACTCGCCCGCGTCCTGCGCGGCCAGCATGGCCTGGTTGACCAGACCCACCACGGCGCGTGCGTTGCGATGGGTGTGGTCGCAATTGAGCAGCTCGCCGTCGAGCCCTTCGCGCACGAACTTCTTCGCGGCGATGAACACCTGCGGTTCGGCGCGGCGGAAGCGGTAGATGCTCTGCTTCGGGTCGCCCACGACGAACACGCGCGGCGCCCGGCCGCCCGCGCCGGTGTAGGCGCTGAGCCAGCCGTAGAGCGCCTGCCACTGCAGCGGGTTGGTGTCCTGGAATTCGTCGATCAGCAGGTGCGCAATGCGCGCGTCGAGCCGCTCCTGCACCCAGCCCGACAACGCCGACTGGCCGAGCAGCAGCTGCGCGGCCTGTTCGACGTCGTTCATGTCGACCCAGCCATGGGCGCGCTTGACGTCGGCGAAGGCAGCGATCAACAGGCGCGTGAGCCGCGTCATGCGCTGCTGAAAAAGCCATGCCGCGTGCTGGGCCTGCGCGGCACTGTGTTCGATGGCATGACCCTGCGCGATGCGCACCTGCTCCAGGCCGGCGAGCTTTTCGCTGAACTTGCGTGCCTCGCCCTTTTGCGTCAGCAGCGCATCGAGCACGCCCTGCGCATGGCGTGCGCCGATGGCCTGCTCCAGCTCGCTGCCCTTGGCCGAGAAAGTGACCGCGCTGGCACGACCCAATGCCTGCGCGGCAGCCCACAGCGCATCGCGGATCGCCGGCGTGTCGAACAGCACCTGGGCTGGATCGGCCGCATCGGCATAGGAAGGGAACAGGACGCCGACGGGCTGCACCCCGTTGTCGACGACGCCTGCGGCATCGGCCAGCGAGAACTCGACCCGCTTCGTGAGCGCCTCGCCCAGCGCCTTGGCCGTCTGCGAACGGCCATGCGTGGCAACGACGGCGTAATAGTCGGCCAGCGCATTCTTGTCGGCCGTGACCGCCTCGAAGAAAGGCCGCCAGGTGTGGCCTCGCGCCTCGGCATCGTCTTCGAGGAGTTCGTAGTTGGCCGGCAACCCCAGCTCGCGCAACACCGCGAGCGGCGCGTTGCGCAAAAGGCCCGCGAACCAGGCATGGAAGGTACGGAATTGCACCGGCCTGCCGCCTTCGAGCAGGCGCCGGTAGAGACCCTGCAGGCGCGGCACGGCAGCCAGCGCAGCAGCAGGCTCGACGCCGCGCATCACGAGCTGGCCCACCAGCTCTTCCGGGCTCAGCCTGGAAAACTGTTCGAGCCATTGGTCGAGACGCTCGCGCATCTCGCCCGCAGCTTTCTTGGTGAATGTGATCGCCAGGATCTCGTGCGGCTCGCAGGCGGACTCGCCCTCTTCGAGCAGCGCGCGCACGATGCGAGACACCAGCATCCAGGTCTTGCCTGCGCCGGCGCAGGCTTCGACGGCGACCGATCGCCGCGGATCGCAGGCGACGGTGTAGAAGGCCTCGCGCGAAACGTGCTGGCCGTTGTGTTCGTAGGCAGCGCCGTTCACTTCGTATCGCCTCCGACCGCCGGGCCACCCCAAGGCGGAGGCGCCGCCCCCTCGGGGGGTGGCGAAGCACACGCAGTGGCAAGCCGGGGGGTTTCATCACCCCAGAAGTCTTTTCTGCAGAGTCCGCGCGCGGCGCAGTAGTCGCAGACCCCGCCCTCGCCCAGCGGCGGCAGTGCTGCGCCCTCCGCGATGCGGGTGAAGTCATTGATGATTCCGGCCACGAGCGCATCGCGGGCTTCGACCACCGCGGGCTGCTCGACGGTCTGCGTGCCGGAGGATTTCTCGCCGACGTTGACGTAGGCTGCGCGCAAGGTGTCGTCGGCCACCAGGGCCGCGTAGAACGCGAGCTGAGTGTCCTCGGTCGGGTCCTTGACGCGTTCCTTGGTGACGTTGGAGGACTCGGTCTTGTAGTCGATCACGAACGACTGCCCGTCGGATGTGCGGTCGATCCGATCCAGGCGACCGATCAGTCGCAGGTTGCCCAGCGGCTGCTCCTTCCAGGGTTCGGATTCGACGAACACCGCCCCGCCCGCCTCGTGCCCGGCCAGCCATTCGAGGTAGCCGTCGCGCACCGCCGGCCATGCCGCGGCAAAGGGCAGGAACTCGGCATCGGAGAGGCCGTACTCGCGCGTGGCGCGTTGGGCGGCTTCGGAGATGAGTGCGGCGCGTTCTTGCGCATCCTGCGTGGGTGCTTCGACCAATGCTTCGTGAAAATGCCCGAGCACGGCATGCAGCCAGTTGCCGAAGTCGCGCTTGTCGACTTCGACATCGAGTTCGTCGGCGCTGCGCAGCCCCAATTGCCGCAAGGCGAAGAAGCGATAGGGGCAGCGGCGCAAGTCTTCGTACACGCTGGTCGAGATTTTCTCGAGCGGCAGCAAGGCGCCCGACGGCGTGGGGTACAGCGTGGGCTGCACGGCCACGTCGCGCTCCGTGCGCGGGTCGGCTGCGGGCTGCAGCACGTGGTCGAGCTGCAGCGCCTGCACCAGCGGGCTCGGACGGATCGGCTCGCCGCTGGCGTCGGACTGACGCCAGATCAGTTCGCACCAGGGGTTGTGCAGGGCCGCGGCCCAGGCTGCGCGCTGCGCGGCTTCGAGGATCTCTCGCGAGGGCAAGCCCAGTTCGAGGCGCTGGGCCGCACTCCAGTTGCCGGGCGGCTCAGGCGATGCGGGCAGGCGGCGGTCGTCGCAGCCGGGGATGACCACGGCGCCGAACGCGCGGCCCAGCAGCTGGTACAGCGGCAGCACGATCACCCTGGGCGCCTGGTCGCCGGCAGGCGGCACGAAGCTCGCGTCTTCGAGCACGTCGCGCACCCAGGCGGTGAACTCGGCCAGGGTGTGGCGGCCGCCGGGGAATTCGTCCGCGTCGCCATGCGCATCGGCATCGAGCCACAGCGCGGCGATCACCTTTCCGCCTGCGAGGTCGTCGGCCAGCGGCGTCCATTGCCCGCTGGCTTCCAGCAGTTCGCGCAAGGCGCGCAGCCATTCGGCCACAGGCCTCGATTTCGCCATCGGCGCACGGCGTGCTTCGATCCCCTCGGTGAAAGGCAGCAGCGCGATGTCCTGCGGCTTCTCGCTGCGGGCCACCAGCGCGCACCAGGCCGACCAGTCGCGCAATCCTTCGCGACGCAACCGCGCTTCGAGCGCCTGCACGGCCAGCGCGTCGCCATCGGCACCGCTCTTGAGCCATTCGAGCACCTGGTCGCTGGCAGCGTCGTGGGCGCAGGCGCGCAATGCGCTCATCAGCGTAGCGGCGGCGCGCGTGGTCGAGAGCTTCCAGCCGGTTTCGTCGTGCGTGACGACGCCTTGCGCCTTGAGCTGCGCGCTGATGCGGCGCGTGAGCGCACGGTCGGTTGCAATGAGCGCGACCGGCGCGCGACCCTCGGCCAGATGGCGAAGCACGCAGGCTGCGGCGAGCTCGGCTTCGTCTTCCGGGTCTGCCGCCACATGCGCAGCCGCAGGATCCACGGGCGAATTGGCAGGCGCCAATGAAAGATGCAGTGCACGCTCGCCCCACAGGGAACAAAGCGTCTGCGTCAGCGGATCGGTCTGGAAGCCTTCGAGCACGATGAGCGCATCGACCTGGGCACGTGCGGTATCGCGCAGCAGCACATCGGTGGCATAGCCCGAATTCGCGGCCCAGGCGACAGCGATGCGGATCAGCGCGCTTTCGATGCGGAACCATTCCGACTCGCTGCCCGCCTCGGCCACTTGCGCCGCACGCCCCGCCCATTCGCCGCTGCGCGCCTCCGGCAATGCGGCGGCCGCGAGCGGCGCCAATTGATAGACCAGTTCGACCACGCGCCCGGCCAGTGCAAAGCGTTCGGCATTGAAACCAGCCTGCGACAGCAGCGCCTGGGCCGTGATCAGGTCGCGCGCCATGTCGAACGCGATGTCGTAGCCCGACGGCAGAAAGCCGCCCGCGCTGCGCGCCCAGTTGTGCGTGGTTTCGAAGCGCGGCACGAAGCCGGGGCTGCCGCAGCGCGCCCACATGCCGTGCGCCACGCCCATCAGCTGGGCATAGGGCACCAGCACCACGGTGCGCGCCGCATGCAGCTCGCTTTCGGCGAGCGCACGGACGATCCGCGCGACGATGCCGTCGGCGGGGTCGCACCACAGGGCCTGGACGGGGTGGCCTTCGTTCATGTTCTATCGAGGGGTTTGAGAGCGCGTTGACGTGACCCGCAGGGGCTTTGGCTATCGCCGCCATAGCGTCCCCGCATGGCACGTCACCTCTTGGTTTCTGTCACAATGACCTGCACTTTAGCTGCACCGAAACTCTCTGCGCACAAGGACACTTCACATGGCCAGCGACCTGATCAAACACATCTCCGATTCCTCCTTCGAAGCCGACGTGCTCAAGTCCAGCCAGCCGGTGCTGGTCGACTACTGGGCCGAGTGGTGCGGCCCCTGCAAGATGATCGCTCCGATCCTCGACGAAGTCTCGACCACCTACGAAGGCAAGCTGCAGATCGCCAAGCTGAATGTCGACGAAAACCGCGACATCCCCGCCAAGTTCGGCATCCGCGGCATCCCGACGCTCATGCTCTTCAAGGACGGCCAATTGGCCGCCACCAAGGTCGGCGCCATGAGCAAGGCGCAACTCACGGCCTTCATCGACCAGCAACTCGCTTAAGAGACATTTGATCCGGCCAGCGCGCAATGCGCTTGGCCGGAGCGTTTTTCCTGTCATAATCTCCCACAGATCACCGGCCCTTTCAGGCAACCGGTTCGAGTTCCCCGGTTAGTGCAGCAGTTCTCGCTACACATTCAACCTCCCCCCGTTTTCCGTTCGATTACCCCGCGAGGGGTCATTCCATGCACTTAAACGAACTCAAGGCACTCCACGTGTCTGAAGTCCTCAAGCAGGCTGAAGCGCTTGAGATCGAAAACGTCGGCCGCATGCGCAAGCAGGAGCTGATGTTCGCGATCATCAAGAAGCGCGCAAAGGCCGGCGAACAGGTCTTCGCCGACGGTGTGCTCGAAATCCTGCCCGACGGCTTCGGCTTTCTGCGCAGCCCCGACACCAGCTTCACCGCCAGCACCGACGACATCTACATCTCGCCCAGCCAGGTGCGGCGCTTCAACCTGCACACCGGCGACATGATCGAAGGCGAAGTGCGCACGCCCAAGGACGGCGAGCGCTACTTCGCGCTGACCAAGCTCGACAAGGTCAACGACGGTCCGCCCGAGCAGAACAAGCACAAGGTGATGTTCGAGAACCTGACGCCGCTGTTCCCCAAGGAACAGATGAAGCTGGAGCGCGACGGCGTCAAGGGCGACGAGAACATCACGGGCCGCATCATCGACATCATCGCCCCCATCGGCAAGGGCCAGCGCGCCCTGCTCGTGGCGCCGCCCAAGAGCGGCAAGACGGTGATGATGCAGCACATCGCCCACGCGATCAGCGCCAACTACCCCGACGTCCACATGATGGTGCTGCTCGTCGACGAGCGCCCTGAAGAAGTGACCGAAATGCAGCGCACCGTGAAGGGCGAAGTCATCGCTTCGACCTTCGACGAGCCCGCCGCACGCCACGTCCACGTCGCCGAAATGGTGATCGAACGCGCCAAGCGCCTGGTCGAACTCAAGAAGGACGTGGTGATCCTGCTCGACTCGATCACCCGCCTCGCCCGGGCCTACAACAACGTCGTGCCCTCGTCGGGCAAGGTGCTCACGGGCGGTGTCGATTCGAACGCGCTGCAGCGCCCCAAGCGCTTCCTGGGTGCCGCGCGCAACGTGGAAGAAGGCGGCTCGCTGACCATCATCGGCACCGCGCTGATCGACACCGGCAGCCGCATGGACGAAGTGATCTTCGAAGAGTTCAAGGGCACCGGCAACTCCGAAATCCACCTCGATCGCCGCCTGTACGAAAAGCGCGTGTTCCCCTCGATCCAGCTCAACCGCAGCGGCACGCGCCGCGAAGAATTGCTGCTGGCACCCGAGATCCTCCAGAAGACCCGCATCCTGCGTCAGCTCATGTACAACATGGACGAGATCGAGTCGATGGAGCTGATGCTCAAGAACATGAAGGCGACGAAAACGAATGTCGAGTTCTTCGACATGATGCGTCGCGGCGGCTGAGCACCACGCTCTCCCGCAAAAGCGCGTTGGCCCTCACGGGTCAACGCGCTTTTTTCATGGGCGTGCGATGCGGATGGCGCGGCCTTCGGCGGCGCTCTGGCGGCCGATGTCGAGCAACTCCATCAGTGCGACGGCCTGCTCGGGCGGAACGGGGTTCGGACCGTTGCCGAGGATCGCATCGCGGACCGCAGCGTAGTAGTCGACGTAGTTGCCGGCCCGCGTTGGCACGGCGCGAAAGTGCGGCGCTCCATCGCTGCCGATCAGCGTGAGTTCGCCGTCGAGCGGATCGGCGCCCCACCCCGCGGCTGGCGGTCGCTCCCCAGCGCGCAGCGCATCTTCCTGCGTGTCGACGCCGTGCTTGACGTAGCTGCCACGCGTGCCGTGCACGATGTAGCGCGGCGCCGCCTGGGCCGCCAGCGTCGTGGCGTGCAGCACCACGCGCAGGGGCGCATGGGGGCCGCTTTCGTAGCGCAGCACGGCGTGGAAATAGTCTTCGACCAGCGCCCCGTCGCGCAGGGCGGCCGTATCGAGCTGCAGCGTATCGGGCCGGCCGAACAGCTGCACCGCCTGGTCGACCAGATGGGCGCCCAGATCCACCCAAAGGCCCGAGCCGGGCACCGGCTGCTCGCGCCAGCGCTCGCGCACCTCGGGCCGGAAACGGTCGAAATGCGACTCCAGGTACACCGGACGGCCCAGTTCGCCGCTCGCCAGCACGTCCTTCAGCGTCAGGTAATCGGCGTCGAAACGCCGGTTCTGATAGACCGCCAGGACACGATTGTTGCGCTTAGCCAACAGTTCGAGTTCCCTGGCTTCGGCCACATCGAGCGTGAAAGGCTTGTCCACCACCACGTGCTTGCCGGCCTCCAGGGCCGCCCTGGCGACCGGATGGTGCTGGGCATTGGGGGTGGCCACAACGACCAGGTCGATGTCCGCCCGGGCCACGAGCGCCGCCACGTCGGGCACCACGGCCACGCCCGGCCAGTCCGCGTGGACCTTGTGCGGTTGCGAACTGGCGACGGCAGCCAATTCGAGCCCCGGAACGGCCGAAAGCACGGGCGCATGGAAGGTCTGGCCGGCAAAACCGTAGCCGACGAGGCCGGCGCGCAACGCTGTGGAAGTCATCTGTGGGCCACTTTTGCTCAAAACGGCCAGTATGCGATAATCGCTGGCTCCGCGAAAAGTGCAGCCGGGCGTCTTGCCCGGCGATCCCGTTCCCACGGGACARCCGCCAACAGTTGGCGCGCTTGTGGCTCTCGCAACGACCCCAAAGGAAAGACCATGGCAAAAGAAGGCATCCACCCGAATTACCGCGAAATTCTGTTCGTCGACATGTCGAACGGTTTCAAGTTCGTGACCCGTTCGTGCGCGAACACCAAGGAAATGGGCAAGACCGACGACGGCCGCGAGCTGCCCTTGTTCAAGCTCGACACCACGAGCGAATCGCACCCGTTCTACACCGGCACGCAAAAGTCGGTCGACAACATGGGCGGTCGCGTCGAGAAGTTCCGCAACCGCTTCGGCAAGACCACCGGCGCTGCTTCGAAGTAAAGCACGCGCTTTGGCGTCGAGGGCAGCCCGGTTTACCGCGCTGCCCTTTTTCTTTCCGGGATACTTCTCTCCCCTTTCTCCCCCGCCTCTCGCCCTTTGAACCAGCCCACTCCCGCGATCGTTGCCCAGAATGCCGTGCGCCGGTTGCCGCGCATTGCGCTGCTGCTGTTGTGCGCGGCCTATCTGCTGCCGGGCCTCGTCGGCCGCGGGCCGTGGAAGAGCGCTGACATCACCGCCTTCGGCTACATGGCCGAACTGGCCCGCAGCACCGAAGGCATCGCGCGCTGGTTCGATCCCCTGCTGCTGGGCATGCAGCCCGAAACGCCCGCGCTGGTCCCCTACTGGATCGGCGCCCTGGCGATCAAGATCGCCCCCTCGTGGCTGAACCCCGACCTGGCCGTGCGATTCGTCTTCGCACTGCTGCTGTGGGGCACCTTCACCGCCACCTGGTACGCCGTCTATTACCTTGCCCGCACGGCACGCGCCCAGCCCGTTGCCTTTGCCTTCGGCGGCGAAGCGCGACCGACCGACTACGCGCGCGCCATTGCCGATGGCGGCCTGCTCGCACTGATCGCCAGCCTGGGCCTGGCCCAGCTCGGGCACGAAACCACGCCCGCGCTGGCGCAGCTGTACTTCGCCTCACACCTGTTCTACGGCGTGGCTGCACTGCCGTATCGCCGCGTGGGTCCGGTGATTGCGCTGGTGGTGGGCACGCTCGGCATGACGCTGAGCGGCGCACCGACGGTCGGCCTTGCCCTCGCCATCGGCAGTGCGCTGTACATCGCCTACGAGCGGCGGCGCACCGCCAAAGCGGGGGCAGATGCCAGCGCCGACGATGGCCCGGGCTACACCCTCGGCGCCCTCGCCACGATGGCCGGCATCGCCGCGCTCGCCGCGGTGCTGGTGTTCAGCCTCGGCCTGTCGCAATGGAAGATCACACTGGACGGCAACTCGGTGCTCAGCGAGATACGCAGCCAGGGCAAGCTGTTGCTGTGGTTCACCTGGCCGGTCTGGCCGCTCGCCATCTGGACGCTCTGGCGCTGGCGGCACCAGCTCACGGCGCGCCACGTCGCGCTGCCGTTCTGGTTCGCACTGGTGCCGCTGGCCGCTACCTGGACCACCGACTACTCCGACCGCTCGCTGCTGCTGGCCCTGCCCGCCTTCGCAACGCTGGCAGCCTTTGCGCTGCCGACCTTCCGCCGCAGCGCAGCGGCGCTGATCGACTGGTTCAACGTGCTCTTCTTCAGCGGCCTGGCCGTGCTGGGCTGGGTCTACTGGATCGCCATGCAGACCGGCGTGCCGCCCAAGCCGGCAGCCAGCGTGGCGCGGCTGGTGCCCGGCTTCGTGGCCGAGTTCTCGCCGATTGCGTTCGTGCTTGCGCTGGCCGCGACCATCGCGTGGTGCTGGCTGGTGCGCTGGCGCACCGGGCGTCACCGTTCCGCGCTCTGGAAGACGCTGGTGCTGCCGGCTGGCGGCACCGCTCTCTGCTGGATGCTGCTGATGACGCTCTGGCTGCCCCCGATCGACTACGCACGCAGCTACCTGCCCCAGGTGCGCGCCGTGGCCGAGCGGGTGGGCCAGCCGAGTTGCATCGCCGAACTGGCGCTCAGCCGGCCGCACGTCGCTGCGCTGCGCCACCACGGCAACTTCAACCTGCAGCCGCTGCTGCTCGGCACCAACTGCCCCTGGCTGCTGGTGAGCCCCGACACGATCGAGCGGCTCCACACCATCATTTCCCTCGAGCAATGGCGCTTCAGCGGCACCCTGCGCCGCCCCAGCAGCGCCGCAGACGACCTGCTGCTCTACCAAAAGATCGTGCCCTGACCCGTGGCGGGCGAACGGGGACTGATCGCACGCCATGCCGGCACGGTGCTGGCCGGCCAGCTGGCCGTGATGGCCTTCGGCGTCAGCGACACCATCATCGCGGGCCGCTACTCCGAAGGCGCGTTGGCCGCCCTCTCGGTCGGCGCGGCCATCTTCATCAGCGTGTACGTCTCGCTCATGGGCGTGCTGCAGGCGTTGCTCCCGGCGTGGGCCGAACTGCATGGCGCAGGCCGCAACGGCGAAGTCGGCCGCTCGGTGCGGCAATCGCTCTACCTGGCCACCATCGCCATCGTGGTCGGCATGGTGGTGCTGTTGCTGCCGGGTGCCGCCCTGCGATGGACCCAGGTGCCTGCGGACATGCGCGGCGAGGTCGAGGCCTACCTGGCGGTGCTCGCCTTCGCGCTCGCTCCCTCCCTGCTCTTTCGCCTGTTCAGCACGCTGAACCAGAGCCTTGGCAAGCCGCAGCTCGTGACCTGGCTGCAACTGGCCTCGCTGGTGGTGAAGCTGCCGCTCTCGATCTGGTTCACCTTCGGCGGCGCAGGCCTGCCGGCGATGGGGCTCGTGGGCTGCGCCTGGGCCACGCTGTGCGTGAACTGGGCCATGTTCGGCTGCGCCGTCTGGCTGCTGCGCAAGCTCCCCTTCTACCGCGGCTACAAGCTCTGGGAACGCATCGAGGCGCCCGACTGGCACCAGATCCGCCAGTTCGCGCGGCTGGGCGTGCCGGGCGGCCTGGCGGTGCTGGTGGAAGTGACCTCGTTCACGCTGATGGCGCTGTTCATCGCGCGCCTGGGCACCACGGCGGCGGCCGCGCACCAGATCGCTTCGAACCTGCTGGCGGTGGCCTACATGATGCCGCTCTCGCTGGCCATCGCGACCAGCGCGCGTGTGAGCTTCTGGCTCGGTGCCGGCGATGCGGCGAAAGCCCGGCACGCCTGCCGGCTGGGCTTCGAGCTGACGGCGCTGTGCGCGCTGCTCTATGCAGGTGCCATGGTCACGCTGCGCCATCGGCTCGCCAACGTGTATTCGGACAACCCCGCCGTGATGGCCCTGGCCGCTGCGCTGCTGCTGGTCGTCGCGGTCTATCACGTCGCCGATGCCCTGCAGACGCTCTGCGTGTTCGTGCTGCGCTGCTACCGGGTGACGCTGGCGCCGCTGGTCATCTACTGCACGATGCTCTGGGGCCTGGGACTCGGCGGGAGCTACCTGCTTGCCTATCGCGGCCTGGGGCCCTGGGCCGCGATGCAGTCGCCGCTGGCGTTCTGGATCATGAGCGCCGGCGCGCTGGCACTGGCGGCCCTGCTGTTCGGCGCGCTGCTGCGGTGGACGATGACGAAGCAGGCAGCCTGAAGGCTCACTTCGCCAGCACCCGGGCCTCCCGGACCCGCGTGGCCGGGAACACCAGCGCAAACCGGCTTCCCTTGCCCACCGCGCTCTCGATGCGCAGCTCGGCACCGTGCCGCTGCGCGATGTGCTTCACGATCGCCAGGCCCAGCCCCGTGCCGCCGGTCTCGCGCGAGCGGCTGCGGTCGATGCGATAGAAGCGCTCGGTCAGCCGTGGAATGTGCGCTGCTGCGATGCCAGGTCCCGTATCGCGCACCGCGTATTCGCCGCGGCCATCGGGCAGCACCCGCCAGCTCACCGCCACCTCGCCACCGCCGGGGGTGTAGCGGATCGCGTTGCTCAGCAGGTTCGACATCGCGCTCTGCAGCTCGGTCGGCGCGCCCGATACCTCGGACTCGGCGTCGATGGTGAACGACAGGCGATGGCCCAGCGGCGCGAGCCGGCCCGACAGGCCGCGGCCTTCGTCCTCGCACTGCGCGAGCAAGGCGCGGATGCGGATCCACTGGTTGCCCGACGGCGCCGCGCTGCCCTCCAGCCGCGACAGTGTCAGCAGGTCGTTCACCAGCGTTTCCATGCGGTGCGACTGCTGCCCCATCAGCGAGAGATACCGCGTGCGCTCGTCCGCATCGAGCGGCAGGTTCTGCAGCGTTTCGACAAACCCCGCCAGCACGGTCAGCGGTGTGCGTATTTCATGCGACACGTTCGCCACGAAATCGCGCCGCATCGCTTCGGCCTGCTCCAGTGCCGTGATGTCGCGCGTGAGCAGCATGCGGCGGTTGCCCGCGTAGGGGTGCACCTGCACCGACAACCGCACAGGATGGCTGCGTTGATGCGCATGCCCGGGCCCGGAGGCGTCGATGACCACATCGCGGCTGTAATTCCAGGAAGCCAGGTACGCCACGAAGGCCGGATCGCGCACGAGGTTGGCCAGGTGCTGCAGCAGGTCGCGCTCCGCATCGATGCCGAACTGGCTGGCCGCCGTCTGGTTGCACCACTCGATCCGGCCCTGCTCGTCGAGCAGGATCACGCCGTTGGGGGATGCCTGGATGGCAGCCAGAAATTCCTGCAGGCGGTCTTCGGCCTGCCGCGTCTGCTGCTCGCGGTCGCGCAGCAGCTTGCGGATGCGCTCGGAGAGTTCGCCCCACACGCCCGGAGCCCGGGTCGGCAGGCCTGCCGCGTCGTTGCGCAGCACCTGCAGCAGCCGTTCGGCGCGCCAGGCATCGAGCGCCAGCCACAACACCGCGCCCAGCCAGGCGCCCAGCCAGCCGAACTTCCAGCCCAAAATGGCGACAGCGCCCGCACCCACTGCGAGAGACGCTATTAAAAATGTAGCAATTCGGAAGGGCATGGCGGGCGATTATCCGCGCCCGCGGCCGAGGGACACCACGGCGCTCAAACCGTGACTTGGGCGGTCAGGCGGTAGCCTGCTCCCCGGACGGTTTCCACCATCGGCGCGGCCGCACCGAGCGATTCGCGCAGGCGCTTGACGTGCACGTCGACCGTGCGTTCCTCGATGTAGACGTGGTCGCCCCACACCTTGTCGAGCAGCTGCGCGCGGCTGTGCACGCGCTCGGCATGCTGCATCAGGTAGGCCAGCAGCTTGAACTCGGTCGGTCCGACCTTGAGCGCGCCGCCCTGCCAGGTCACGCGGTGCGTGGAGGTGTCGAGCGCGAGTTCGCCGATCTCGACACGCTCGGTCACCACCTCGGGCGCGCGGCGGCGCAGCACCGCACGGATGCGGGCCAGCATTTCCTGCGTCGAGAAGGGCTTGGTGATGTAGTCGTCGGCACCGGCGTCGAGGCCGGCCACCTTGTCGGGCTCGTCGCCGCGCGCAGTCAGCATCAGGATCGGGATGGCCTTGGTGCGCGGGTCCTTGCGCCACTGGCGCGCAAGCTGCAGGCCGCTCTGGCCCGGCAGCATCCAGTCGAGCAGGATCAGGTCCGGCAGGAAGGCATCGATCTCTCGCTGCGCTGCCGCACCGTCTTCCGACCAGATCGGCTCGAAGCCGTTGTGGCGCAGGTTGACCGCGATCAGCTCGGCAATCGAGGACTCGTCTTCGACGATCAGGACTCGGGGTTTCTTCATGCTTTCTTGGGAGTCTTGCTGCAGCGGTTACTGCAGTGCCGATTCAATTTCCTGCATCGAAGTGTGCCGCACATCGGCGCCCTTGACGATGTAGATGATGAACTCGGCGATGTTCTTGGCGTGGTCGCCGATGCGCTCGATGGCCTTCGCCAGGAACAGCAGGTCGAGGCTGGCCGAGATGGTGCGGGGGTCTTCCATCATGTAGGTGACCAGCTTGCGCACGAAGCCGTCGAACTCCTTGTCGATCAGGTCGTCGTCCTTCAGGATCGACAGCGCCGCGGCAGTGTCGAGCCGTGCGAACGCATCGAGCGCGGTGCGCAGCAGGCCCGAGGCCAGGTCGGCCGCGATACGCAGCTCGGTCGTGGGCAACTGGCGGGCCGAACCGCTCTCGATGATCGACTTGACCATGCGCGCGATCTTGTTGGCCTCGTCGCCCACGCGCTCGAGGTTGGCGGTGGTCTTGGAGATGGCGATCAGCAGGCGCAGGTCGCGTGCGGTCGGCTGGCGGCGCGCAATGATCGAGGAGAGTTCGCGGTCGATGTCGATTTCCATCGCATTGACGCGGTTCTCGGTTTCCATCACGCGGTCGGCCGCTTCGGGATCGAACTGCAGCAGCGCATACACCGCCTGGTGGATCTGCGACTCGACCATGCCGCCGAGCTCCATCACGCGCGACGAGACGCCGTTGAGTTCGCTGTCGAACTGGCTGGACAAATGTTTTTCGGTCATGGTGTCTCCTTAGCCGAAACGGCCGGTGATGTAGTCCTCGGTCTCCTTGCGCTGCGGCTTGAAGAACATCTGCTCGGTCGCGCCGAATTCGATCAGGTCGCCCAGGTACATGTAGGCGGTGTAGTCGCTGCAGCGGGCGGCCTGTTGCATGTTGTGGGTCACGATGACCACGGTGTACTCGCTTTTCAGCTCGGCGATCAACTCTTCGATCTTCGCGGTCGAGATCGGGTCGAGCGCCGAGCAGGGTTCGTCGAGCAGCAGCACTTCGGGCTTGATCGCGATGCCGCGCGCAATGCACAGGCGCTGCTGCTGGCCGCCGGAGAGGCCCGAGCCGCTTTGCTGAAGCTTGTCGCGCACTTCGGTCCAGAGCGCGGCCTTCTTGAGCGCCCACTCGACGCGGTCGTCCATTTCGCTCGCACTGAGATTTTCGAACAGCTTCACGCCGAAGGCGATGTTGTCGTAGATCGACATCGGGAACGGCGTGGGTTTCTGGAACACCATGCCGACCTTGGCACGGATCAGCGCCACGTCCTGCTTGGAGGTCAGCAGGTTTTCGCCGTCGAGGGCGATCGTGCCCTCGGCCCGCTGCTCGGGATAGAGCTCGAACATGCGGTTGAAGGTGCGCAGCAGGGTCGACTTGCCGCAGCCCGACGGGCCGATGAAGGCCGTGACCTTGTTCTCGGGGATCTCGAGGTTGATGCCCTTGAGCGCGTGGAATTTGCCGTAGTAGAAGTTCAGGTCCTTGACCGAGATCTTCGAGCGCGACGGTTGTGCGACGGTATTTGGCATGGAAGCTTCTTCTTCAGTCAGTGTTTGTTGCGCGTCAGGATCCGCGCCAGGATATTGAGGGCGAGCACGGCGACGGTGATCAGGAACACGCCGGCCCAGGCCAGCTGTTGCCAGTTCTCGTACGGGCTCATCGCGAACTTGAAAATCGTGACCGGCAGGCTGGCCATCGGCTGGCTCACGTCGGAGGTCCAGAACTGGTTGTTGAGCGCGGTGAAGAGCAGCGGCGCGGTTTCGCCCGCGATGCGCGCCACGGCGAGCAGCACACCCGTGACCACGCCAGCGCGTGCGGCACGCAGCGTGATGCTCAGGATGACCTTCCACTTCGGCGCGCCCAATGCATAGGCTGCTTCGCGCAAACCAGGCGGCACCAGCTGCAGCATGTTCTCGGTGGTGCGGATCACCACCGGAATCACGATCAGCGCGAGCGCCAGCGCACCGGCCAGACCCGAGAAGGTCTTGAAATAGGCCACCACCACGGCATAGACGAACAGGCCGATCACGATCGACGGCGCCGACAGCAGGATGTCGTTGACGAAGCGCGTGACCGCGGCGAGCCAGCCCTTGGGGTTGTACTCGGCCAGGTAGATGCCGGCCATGATGCCGATCGGCGTGCCCACGAAGGTGGCCAGCGCCACCATCACGAACGAACCGTAGATCGCGTTGGCGATGCCGCCCACCTCGTTCGGCGGCGGCGTCATCTCGGTGAAGGTGGCGAGCGCCAGTCCGCCGATGCCGAGGCGCAGCGTTTCCCAGAGGATCCACACCAGCCAGAACACACCGAACACCATCGCCGCGAGCGACAGGGTGAGCGCGATCTTGTTGACACGGTTGCGCGAGGCAAACTTGGCCTGGCGCGTTTCGGCGAGCGCCTTGGCGTTCAGCAGGCTTTGAGCGGTACTCATGACTTGGTCCCTTCGCTCTTCTTCATCTGGGCCAGCAGCATCTTCGAGAGCGAGAGCACGACGAAGGTGATGAAGAACAGCACCAGGCCGAGGTACATCAGCGCAGCCTGGTGCAGGCCCGCGCCGGCTTCGGCGAATTCGTTGGCGAGTGCCGAGGTGATGCTGTTGGCAGCCTCGAACACGGAAAGCGAGTTGAGCTGGTTCATGTTGCCGATCACGAAGGTGACCGCCATCGTTTCACCCAGCGCCCGGCCGAGGCCGAGCATGATGCCGCCGATCACGCCGGCCTTGGTGTAGGGCAGCACGACCTTGGAGACGACCTCCCAGGTGGTGGAGCCGAGGCCGTAGGCCGACTCCTTGAGCAGCGGCGGCGTCACTTCGAACACGTCGCGCATCACCGAGGCGATGAACGGGATGATCATGATCGCGAGGATGATGCCGGCCGACAGGATGCCGATGCCCACGGGCGGGCCGGACACCAGCGCGCCGAGGTACGGCACGCCGGCGAGCAGCTTCTGCAGCGGCTGCTGCACCCAGGTCGACAGGATCGGGCCGAAGACCAGCAGGCCCCACATGCCGTACACGATCGACGGCACGGCAGCGAGCAGCTCGATGGCCGTGCCCAGCGGACGCTTGAGCCAGTTGGGCGACAGCTCGGTCAGGAACAGCGCAATGCCGAAGCTCACGGGCACGGCGATCACCAGCGCGATGATCGAGGTGGCCAGCGTGCCGTAGATCATCACGAGGCCGCCGTACTCGTTCTGCACCGGGTCCCACACGCTGCTCGTGAGGAAGCCGAGGCCGTACTTGGCAATGGCGGGCCAGGCACCGGCGACCAGCGACACCAGGATGCCGATCAGCATCGCCAGCGTCAGCAGCGCGGCGCCCTTGGCAGCCCAGCCGAACAGCCGGTCGGCCATGGGGCCGGAACGCGGCGCCTTGGCCGGTGGTGGGGAGGCAGCAGTGCGGCCGCGGTCGGCCGCGAGGTCATACGTGGCGGCAGCAGCAGGAAAAGTGGATGACACGGGTCGCTCCGGCAAAGACGAAAGCGGCGCGTCCTCGAGCGAAGTGCTGCTCATGGTCGCGCCGTTCTGGACTGGTGGGTGGATTTACTTGAACGCGACGGGCTTGCCCGATGCGTCCTTCACTTCACCCCATGCCTTGGCGATGGTGGCCTTCACGGCATCGGGCATCGGCACGTAGTCGAGATCGTCGGCCGTCTTGTCGCCGCTCTTGTAGGCCCAGTCGAAGAACTTGAGCACGGTGGTCGCGTTGGCGGGCTTGTCCTGCACCTTGTGCATCAGGATGAAGGTGGCGCCGGTGATGGGCCATGCATCCTTGCCGGCCTGGTTGGTCAGCACCTGGTAGAAGCTCTTGTTCCAGTCGGCGCCGGCGGCGGCGGCCTTGAAGGCGCTGTCTTCGGGCGAGACGAACGAACCGGCGGCGTTCTGCAGCTGGGCGTAGGTCATCTTGTTCTGCTTGACGTAGGCGTACTCGACGTAGCCGATCGAGTTGGGCAGGCGGTTCACGAAGGCTGCAACGCCTTCATTGCCCTTGCCGCCCGCGCCGGTGGGCCAGTTGACGGCCGTGCCTTCGCCGACCTTGGTCTTCCACTCGGCGTTGACCTTGCTCAGGTAGTTGGTGAACAGGAAGCTGGTGCCCGAACCGTCGGCACGGCGAACCGGTGCGATGGCGGCGTCCGGCAGGGCGAGCGAGCCGTTGAGCGCCTTGATGGCGGGGTCGTTCCACTTGGTGATCTTGCCGAGGTAGATGTCGCCCAGGACCTGGCCGTTGAGCTTCAGTTCGCCCGGTTTGATGCCCTGGATGTTGACCACGGGGATCACGCCGCCGATGACGGTGGGGAACTGCATCAGGCCCTTGGCCTGGAGCTCGTCGTCCTTCAGGGGAGCGTCGGAAGCCCCGAAATCGACGGTCTTGGCCTCGATCTGCTTCAGGCCGGCGCCCGAACCGACCGATTGGTAGTTGATCTTGACGCCGGTGGCCTTGTTGAAATCGGAAGCCCACTTGGCGTACAGGGGGGCCGGGAAGCTGGCGCCGGCGCCGGTTACGTCTTGTGCGAAGGCAGGAACCTGGGCGAAAGCAGCGGCCACGAGGCCAGCTGCTGCAAATTTGAACGTTGTTTTCATGAAGCTTCCTTTAGAAGTAAGAAGTAGTCCCGTTTCGGGCTTGGACGCACTCTAAAAAGCTTGTGTGACATCGGTGTGACACCCCTCTGTCGAGGGAAAATGCCGATATTCGCCCTGCCGCTTGTGTGACGCTGTCATATAACCGTCATGCGACACGCCTAGCCTTCCGAACCTCGCCGCTAAGCGATTCGGGAGGCGGCACGCCTGTCACGGCGCTACGATCAAAGACACCGCCCTCTTCACTACAACTACATGCAAAACGGCACCCGCCTCGCCGCAGTCGATCTCGGTTCGAACAGCTTCAGACTCGAAATCGGACAGGTCGACCACGGCCAGATCCACCGCACCGAGTACCTCAAGGAAACAGTGCGCCAGGGCAACGGCCTGGACAGCGCACGCAACCTCACGACCGAGGCCATGCAGCGCGGCTGGGACGCGCTCGCGCGTTTCGGCGAACGCCTGGCCGGATTCAAGCGCTCGCAGGTGCGCGCCGTGGCCACGCAGACGCTGCGCGAGGCGCGCAACCGCGAAGAATTCCTGCTGCGTGCACGCACCATCCTGGGGTTCGGCATCGACGTGATCCCGGGCCGGGAAGAAGCCCGCCTTATCTATCAGGGCGTGGCGCACATGCTGCCGCACACCGACGCCTCCGACCGCGAGCGCCGCCTGGTGGTGGACATCGGCGGGCGCTCCACCGAAATGATCATCGGCCGCGCGCTCGAAGCCGACCTGATGGAGTCGTACCGCGTCGGCAGCGTCGCCTGGTCGATGAAGCACTTCGCCGAGGGCCAGTTCACGCCCGCCGCCTTCCGCGCCGCCGAAGTGGCCGCCAAGGCGGTGCTCGACGACGCGCTCGGCAGCTACAGCCGCGACCAGTGGGACGTCGCCTACGGCGCCTCCGGCACCATCGGCGCGGTGGGCGACGTGTTGGCCGCGGCCGGCGCCGAGCCCGGCCTCGTCACCCGCGAAGGCCTCGACTGGCTGCTCGACCGCCTGCTCAAGGCCGGCAGCGCCGACAAGCTGCGCATCGACGGCATGCGCGAAGACCGCAAGGCCGTGATCGGCGGCGGCGTGAGCGTGCTGCGCGCGGTGTTCGACCTGCTCGGCATCGACGAAATGAAGGTGGCCCAGGGCGCTCTGCGCCACGGCGTGCTCTACGAATTGCTGGAACGCGACCAGAGCGTGGCCGACATGCGCACCGCCACGGTGGCCCGGCTGGCGAGCCGCTTCTCGGCCGATCCGGCGCAAGCCAGGCGGGTGGGCGAAACCGCCGCCACCCTGTTCGTGCAGCTGGCGCCCGCCGCGCGAGGCGGCAGCACCTCCAACCGCGCGGGCCGGGCGCTGCGCAAGCTCGGCTGGGCCGCACAGCTGCACGAAATCGGGGCGCTGGTTTCGCACAGCGACTATCACAAGCACGGCGCCTACATCCTCGACAACACCGACGCGCCCGGCTTCGCCGTCAACGAACTGCATGCGCTCGGCCAGCTGGTGCTGGGGCAGCGCGGAAAGCTGCGCAAGCTCGACGCCGCGCTGGAAGACGAGACCTTCGTGATGCAGCTGCTGTCGCTGCGGCTCGCGCTCATCCTGTGCCACGCGCGCCGCGATCCCGATCCTCAGGCGCTGCATCTCGCGGCGCTGGGAGCCCGGGCTTTCACGATTGCCTGCGCGCCCGACTGGGCCGAGGCCTATCCGCAGTCCGCGCACCTGCTGCGCGAGGAAGTACTGGCCTGGCAGAAGACCAGCAACTGGCGCGTGGAACTCAGCGGCGCCTGAGCCGTTTCATTTCACTTCGCGTCGAGGCCGGCCGTCCGCGTGACTTCCGCACCGCCGGCCTTGCGCGGCTCGTCTTCCCCGAACATGCCGGCATAGGCCGACTGCACGATCCGGTCAAGCCCCTGCTTCAGCCCTTCGTGAGCGCCTGCGGTGTCCTTGAGCAGGCCGTCGTACAGGAAATAGGTCGGTTCGCTCACGTCGGAGGTCTGTGTCGTCTGGTGCACGACGGACTGCTTCTCGTTCCTCAGCAACTGCTCCACCGAAACGTACGGCTTGAAGCTGGATGTCGCATCGGCCGCTCCATAAGCCGTCGTG
Source organism: Variovorax sp. P4_B10 (assembly GCF_056402375.1). Taxonomy (NCBI): domain Bacteria; kingdom Pseudomonadati; phylum Pseudomonadota; class Betaproteobacteria; order Burkholderiales; family Comamonadaceae; genus Variovorax; species Variovorax sp. P4_B10. The sequence continues at coordinate 54,917 of NZ_JBFUHN010000012.1, forward strand.
ATCCGCAAGATCAATGTGCTGTAGCCGGGAGTGGGCTGGAGTTCCCGCACCTGCATCTCAGCGAGCTGTCCGGTCGCGCGCATGAAAGGCGTCAGCTTCACCTCGCGGCCGCTGTCCCGCAGGCGCGCCGCCAGTCGCTCTGCGAACTGCCTGTTGAGCGCCATGGTCGCTCCGCTGTTCTTCACTGCGGCCGTGAACTCCTTGCTGCGCTGGTCGGTCCGGGCGGCCATCGTCATTCGGCTGTTGGTATCGACGGAGAGAGCCAACAACGCACCGATGGGTCCCAGAAACCCTGCGAAGCCCGTCAGCCCGGACCCGCCGCCGTCCGTGACGATCAATTGGTCTTCCTCGTTGTAGACGAGCTCGACCTTCTCGATCGATCGGGCGGCATCGTGGCGGGTCTGCAGCGCAGGCCGGGAGGTGTTCGCCGCGCACCCTGACAGCAGGGCTGCAGCAACAAGCAGAGAAATCAGCGTCTTCAACGACATGTCCGCGTCTTCACGCAGCATGTTCATGAAGCGTCTTGGCAGCGGGTTGAGCAGTTCCATGCGTGTTCCCCAGTGAAGTGGTCGACCGGCACCGCTTCTTTCCCTCATCGGGGTCAAAAGCACATTGCCGCGGGAGTCACTGTAGAAATTGCGCCGCATGCGCACATGAGCGGTTCGCCCCTTCTTCCGGGAGACAAGCGCCCTGCCACCTCTGCCCGCGACCGTGACAAAGCGCCTGTCCGGAGCGTCAGGTATGGGTGTCCGCGGCGGAGGACGGCTGTAACAGCTAGAGAAGCTCGGGCGACTGCACCGTGACCACGACGGTCTGCACGTCGCCGTCGCGCTCGCGGGTGCGAATCCACCAGAGAGCGCCTTTTCTCACCGGACAGCTGTCCTGCTTCAGCCCGAGAAGAAGCGAAATGGCCTGCCCCACCGACGGCTGGTGGCCGATCATCAGCACCACCGACTTGCCGTTGGGCCAGCCGGCCGCACCGAGCATCGCCTCGGCCGTGGTGTCGGGCGCCAGCTCGGCGCGCAGCTTGTACTTGCGGCCCAGCGCCAGGGCGGTCTGCTCGCAGCGCCGCGCGGGGCTGCAGATGATGCGGGTGCCGTCGGGCAACTGCCGGTCCAGCCAGCTTGCCATGCGCTTGGCCTGTTTTTCGCCGCGTGCGGTGAGCGAGCGCTGCATGTCGTCGCAACCCTCGGTCCAGTCCTCGGCTTCGGCGTGGCGCCAGAAGATCAAGTCCATGGTCATCGTCTTTCGAACATCAGTTGCTGGATGCATCGCGATGATGCCCTCGTGATGCATAACGGTTCATGAGCGCGGCCTGCGCACCGTGCGCCTCGACCATGCGGGAAGCGCCCGCCTCGCCCGGATGCGTGTCATGGTCGACGCGCGTGTAGATACCGTCACCGCCCAGGTCCCAGGCATCGCGGCCGTCATGCAGGTAGGCCACCAGGCACTCGTCGATGAGGCGCTGGCGCAGGCCCGGGTCGGTCACCGGCCAGGCGAGTTCGATGCGGCGCATCATGTTGCGGTTCATCCAGTCGGCGCTCGAGAGGTAGAGCGACTCTTCTTCGCCCCTGCGGAAATAGAAGACCCGCGAATGCTCGAGGAAGCGGCCGATCACCGAGCGCACGCGGATGTTGTCGGTCAGCCCCGGCACCTGGGCCGGCAAGGTGCACGCACCGCGCACGATCAGGTCGATCTTCACGCCCTTCTGCCCCGCGCGGATCAGCGCGGCAATCAGCTCGTCGTCGGTCAGCGCATTCATCTTGGCGACGATGCGCGTGGGCTCGCCGTTCGCCGAAGCAAGGCCCAGGGCATCGATCTGCGCGGCCAGGTTCTTGTGCAGGTCGAAAGGTGCGAGCCACATGCGGTTGAGCTTGGGCAGTTTGCTCTGGCTCGCGAGATGGACGAACACGGCCTCCATGTCGGCCGTCAGCAGCGGATCGGCCGTGAGATGGCTGATGTCGGTATACAGCTTGGCGGTGCGCGGGTTGTAGTTGCCGGTGGAGAGATGGCCATATCGGCGCAGCTGCTTGCCCTCGCGGCGCGTCACCAGCAGCATCTTGGCGTGGGTCTTCAGGCCGACCACGCCATACACCACCTGGGCGCCGATCGACTCGAGCATCTCGGCCCAGTTGATGTTGGCCTCTTCGTCGAAGCGCGCCTTGAGCTCCACCACCACCGTGACTTCCTTGCCGCGGCGCACGGCTTCGCGCAGCAGGTCCATCAGCTCCGAATCGGCTCCGGTGCGATAGATGGTCTGCTTGATAGCCAGCACCTGCGGGTCCGACACGGCTTCGCGCAGGAAGGCAAGCACGCCTTCGAAGCTCTCGAAGGGCTGATGGATCAGCACGTCACCGTGCTGCAGCCGCTCGAAGAACGACTGGGTAGGCGACAGCGTGACGGGGTAGGACGCCGGATACGGCGCAAAGCGCAGTTGCGGCTCGTCGATCAGGTCGATCAGCTGCGTGAGCCGGGCCAGGTTCACCGGCCCATGCACCCGGTACAGCGCCTGCGGCGGCAGGTTGAACTGCGCCAGCAGAAAGCTCGCGAGCGATTCGGCACAGCTGGCCGACACCTCGAGGCGCACAGCCTGCCCGTAGTGGCGATGCTGCAGCCCCTGGCGCAACGCGGTGCGCAGGTTCTTGACGTCTTCCTCGTCGACCGCGAGATCGGAGTGCCGCGTGACGCGGAACTGCGAGAAATCGCCCACCTCGCGGCCCGGGAACATGCTCGACAGGTGCGCCCGCACCACACTCGACAAGGCGACGAACAGCGTCTTGCCGTCCGACACCTTGGCCGGCATGCGGATCAGGCGCGGCAGCACGCGCGGCAGCTTGACGATCTGGATCGGGTTTTCGCGCCCGAAGGCATCCTTGCCGCCCAGCCGCACGATGAAGTTGAGCGACTTGTTGGCCACTTGCGGAAACGGGTGCGCCGGGTCCAGCCCGACGGGGATCAGCAGCGGGCGCACTTCGCGCTCGAAATACTCGCTCACCCATTTGCGCTGCGCCGGGTTGCGTTCGCCATGCGAAATGATGTGGATGCCGTGCGTCGCGAAGGTCGGCATCAGCTCGTCGTTGTAAAGCGCGTACTGGCGCGCCACGAGCTTGTGCGCCGCCTCGGCCAGCCTCTCGAACGAATCGACGGTGTAGGTGCCCTTCTGATCACCGGCGCTGCCGGCAATCAGGTGCGGCGCGGCGCGGACCTCGAAGAACTCGTCGAGGTTCGACGAAACGATGCAAAGGTAGCGAAGCCGCTCGATCAGCGGCACCTCGGGCCTGTGAGCCCAGTCGAGCACGCGCTCATTGAATGACAGGATGCTGTGGTCGCGGTCCAGCAGCGTGAACGTCGGCGCCTCGACAGCCAACGAGAGGTCTTCTGCGGGGACGGATTGCATGAGCAAGGATTCTGGAGCAAGCGGCACGGGAGCACACATAGGCTGAAATATGACAGTGTCAGCCTCGCTTGTGACAGTTCCATGACATTCGCGTGACGCCTTCGACCCCTCCGCCGGCAGTCTTGACGCATCAGGCGGAGAAGCAAGCGGCCCGGCCGGCCGGGCGGCCGCCGGCTTCATGCGCCCAGAAAGTGCTTGCGGTACCGTGCCGGCAGATCGTCGATGCGCATCAGCATCGGCAGGTCTGCCGTGTTGAAGTCCGGATCCCAGGCGGGCGCGCCCAGCACCTTGGCACCCAGGCGCAGGTAGCCCTTGATGAGCGCCGGCGGCTCGACGTCGAGCGCGCTGTCGAGCCGTTCGACCGGCAGCGGCAGGCGCGGCTGCACCTGGTACTGGATCGGCGCCATGTGGCTGGCCGACAGCTGGCGCCAGATGCTGGCCGCTGCGTCGCCGCTCGTCACGCCGTTGTGCGACATCGGAATGCTCGCGCAGCCGATCATGGTGTCGAGCTTGTTGCGGTGCATGAAAGCAGCCAGCGCGCCCCACAGCGCCAGGATCACCCCGCCCTGGCGATGCTCCGGATGCACGCAGCTGCGGCCGAGCTCGACCATGCGCTCGCGCAGGTCGCGCAGCCGGGTCAGGTCGAATTCGGTGTCGCTGTAGGTGCTGCCGACGCGGCGGGCCTGGGCCGGCGTCAGCACGCGGTAGGTGCCGATCACCTGCTGGGTGAGCTCGTCGCGCACCAGCAGGTGCTCGCAGAAGTCGTCGAACAGGTCGATGTCGTGGCCGGCCAGCGGCGTGGTCAGGCGCGCGCCCATTTCGCCGACGAACACATCGTGACGCAGGCGCTGTGCGGCGCGCACGTCGTCGAGGTGGCGGGCCCAGCTCACGGTGACGCCCTGCTTCGTCTCGATGACGGGCGGCACGATGACGGCCGCCGGCGCCTCGGGCACCGACGTGCGGGCGGCTGCGGCCGTTCCGGCCACCGGTGCGGGCCACAAGGCCGCGCGCAGCCCGATCTGCGAAAGCGGAAACGTCGGGTTGGGCAGTTCTTTCATGGGGAGTCCCTTTCTGCCGAGGGAGTCTCGACACCTCCGATGAAACCGGCATGTCAGGAACATTGCAGGTGCATGACGGTGTTACAGCGCGTTCGGGGCGCTTCGTCGTCTAATGCGGTGGATTCGCGAAATGGAGCTTGGACACATGGCAACAGACTTGAGCGGCACCGGCAACAGCCGTCTTCACCAGACCTTTCCCACCCTCAGTGACACCGAGATTGCGCGCATTGCGCGCTTCGGCACCGTGCAGCAGTTCGCGCGCGGCGAGCGGCTCTTCACCGCCGGCGAAACAGGCCCCGGCATGTTCGTGCTGCTCAAGGGCGTGGTCTCCGTCACGCAGCGCGACGGCCTCGGCCACGTGGTGCCCATCGTGCGCCAGGGGCCGGGCGAATTCCTGGCCGAAGTCGGCCAGCTGAGCGGCCGCCCTGCCCTGGTCGACGGCCATGCCGACGAAGACGTCGAGGCACTGGTCGTGCCGCCCGCGCAACTGCGCGCGCTGCTGGTGGCCGAAGCCGACCTCGGCGAGCGCATCACCCGCGCGCTGATCCTGCGGCGGGTGGCGCTGATCGAATCCGGCGCCAGCGGGCCGGTGCTGATCGGCAAGCCTGAGTCGCCCGACATGGCGCGGCTGGAGAACTTCCTGCGCCGCAACGGCTACCCGTATCACCTGGTCGATGCGGCCGAAGACCCCGACGCCGCCGCGCTGCTGGAACAGTACGGCACCTGCCAGCTGCTGGCCGTGTGCCCCGACGGCTCCGTGCTGGTGAACCCCGCCGAGGACGCGCTGGCGCGCTGCCTCGGCATGGTCGACACCGCCGAACGCGACGAGCTGTTCGACGTGGCCGTGGTCGGCGCCGGGCCGGCCGGCCTCGCGACCGCGGTGTATGCCGCCTCCGAGGGGCTGCGCGTGATCGTGCTCGACTGCCGCGCCTTCGGCGGCCAGGCTGGCGCCAGCGCGCGCATCGAGAACTACCTGGGTTTTCCGACCGGCATCTCGGGGCAGGCGCTCGCCGGCCGCGCCTTCGTGCAGGCCCAGAAGTTCGGCGTCGAAATGCTGATTCCGGCCAAGGTCGTGTCGCTGGACTGCACGCGCAACAATGCCCTCGGCAGCCTCGCCATGGCCCTGGCCGATGGCCGGACGATCCACGCGCGCACCGTGGTGATTGCGAGCGGCGCGCACTACCGGCGCCCCGATGTTCCGCGCCTTGCCGAATTCGAGGGCCGCGGCATCTGGTACTGGGCCTCGGCCATCGAAGCCAGGATCTGCTCGAAGCAGGAAGTGGCGCTGGTCGGCGGCGGCAATTCGGCGGGCCAGGCCGCGGTGTTTCTGTCGCGCCACGCGGCCAAGGTCAATGTGCTGGTGCGCGGGCCGTCGCTGGCGGCCAGCATGTCGCGCTACCTGATCGACCGCATCGAGGCCACGCCCAACATCGAACTGCAACCGCACACCGAACTCGTGCGCCTGCATGGCGGCTCGGACGAGGGCCTCACGGGCGCGACGTGGCGCTGCCACACGACGGGCAAGGAGCATGACTGCGCGGCACGCAATATCTTCCTGTTCGTCGGCGCCGAGCCCGAGACCTCATGGCTCGAAGGCTGCGGGGTGGCTGTCGACAAGCACGGCTTCGTGCTGACCGGCGCGGCAGCCAGCAGCGGCTTTCCCGCGCGGCCGGCCACGGCGCTCGAATCCAGCGTGTCGGGCGTGTTCGCCGTGGGCGACGTGCGCTCGGGTTCGGTCAAGCGCGTGGGCGGCGCGATCGGCGAAGGCGCCGCCGCGGTGGCACTGATCCATCAACACCTGTCGCAGGCCACGGCCGTGGCCTGACGCACGTTCACATTCACCCTTACAAGACGACAAGGAGCTCTTCGGTGCCCATCAAAGCCTGCGACCACGTGCCCTCCGCCATCGCGCAACCCCACACCCGGCGCGGGTGCGAGGACTGCCTGAAGACCGGCGACACCTGGATCCACCTTCGCCTCTGCGTGCACTGCGGCCACGTGGGCTGCTGCGACTCGTCGAAGAACCGGCATGCCACGAGGCATTCGCAGGCCGAAGGGCATCCCGTGATCCGGTCGCTCGAGCCTGGCGAAGACTGGATGTGGTGCAACGCGCACGAACGGCAGGTGGGCTGAAAAAAGCTGGCGCGGGGACGAATTCCCGCGCCAGCACGCGTTTGGATTCCCACGTATATGCTGCCTCCCTCGCATCACATACGCACATCGGAGCCCGCGACATGCCCGCATCGACCATCGAGGTTTATTCCTGGCCTACGCCGAACGGCCACAAGATTCACATCATGCTGGAGGAGTGCGGCCTGCCGTACCACGCGCACCCCGTGAACATCGGCAAGGGCGACCAGTTCGCCCCTGAGTTCCTGCAGATCAGCCCGAACAACAAGATCCCCGCCATCACCGACCCCGACGGTCCGGACGGCAAGCCGATCTCGCTCTTCGAATCGGGCGCCATCCTCGTCTACCTTGCCGGCAAGACCGGCAAGCTGCTGYCCACCGGCGACCGCGATCGCTATGAGGTGCTGCAGTGGCTGATGTTCCAGATGGGCGGCGTCGGCCCCATGCTCGGCCAGGCCCACCACTTCCGCATGTACGCGCCCGAGAAGATCGCCTATGCGATCGACCGCTACACCAACGAAGCCCGCCGCCTCTACGGCGTGATCGACAAGCAGCTGTCGAAAAACAGGTTCATTGCCGGCAAGAGCTATTCGATTGCCGACATCGCGATCTTCCCGTGGCTGCGCAGCTGGGAAAACCAGGGCATCACCCTCACCGACTTCCCGCACCTGAAGGCCTGGTTCGACGGCATCGCCGCCCGCCCGGCCGTGCAGCGCGGCGTGAAAGTGCTGGCCGATCTACGCCAGCCGATCACCGGCGACAAGGAGCGCGAGATTCTTTTCGGCAAGACGCAGTACGAGAAACGCTGAGGGCCCGATATCCGGGCTAGAATAGAAGGCTTGTCGGGGTGTAGCGCAGCCTGGTAGCGCATCTGGTTTGGGACCAGAGGGTCGAAGGTTCGAATCCTTTCGCCCCGACCAAAAAAAGTGAATGCCTGCAATGACTTACGTTATTGCAGGCATTTTGCTTTCTGCGCCGATTTTCTAACCGTTTGAGATTTTTCTAACGGAGGACTGAGACGCCCAGGCCCGAATCGACTTCGCAGACACAAAACGAAGTTGATGGGTCAATTCATGGGAAGAGCCGCCTTTTGAAGGAACTCGAGGCTTCACTCCTTCGAAGGACTGGGCGACAGTCGTTTCAATGCAAAGCCGGCACCGGTGCTTTGCCCTCCTCCTGCGAGATGACCTTTCTCGTTTGGGTCCATCTTCGCGCAAGCGCTTGAGAGGGGCGCTCCACCAGCCGGTTCAATGCGACTGCCACGACAAAAACGGCGGCAATGGCTAGAAGTAGAGAAACGGAAAATGGCAAGCCCAAGTGAGAGCCCAAGGCAAGCACCAAATATCCTACCGGACCATGCACAAGATAGAGAGAGTAGCTTATCTCGGCGCTGAATGAAACGAGACGCACCGGCTTGAGATTGATCAGCATCGCCACCACGAACAAACTCAATGCGAAGATGAACGACAACAGATAGGAATTGTTCAGAGGACGAAATCCCACGTGGATTTCGCGGATGCCGTACTGGATGGCCAAAAACGCAACAATGCCGGCTGCTGCCATAAACCAATTCCCGACGATCCCTCGCGATCTCAGGTAAACGATTTGACCCACTATCAAGTACGGGATATAGCTGATCGAGGTGGCCAATAGAAAGAAATCGTCACCAAACCGCCGGCAACAGGCGATCGTCAAAATACACAACGATAAGTTGAGGCATACGGCAATTCGATGGCGGCGTCCAAAGAAGAAGGTCTGCAGAGCCACCAGGGAGTAAAAGGCTATCTCAACCACAAGCGTCCAGGCGACACCCAGCACAACGTTCTGCGGAACCTTGACGTAATTCAGCAACGTCATTCCCCATAGAATTTCCCGCCACCCTTTGGCTACGGTTTCCCCGGACAGCGGAGCCAATGCCACTGCCAGCAGGATGGCCACCGCCAATGGCGGATAAATGCGCAGAAGCCGCCGGATCGTAAACTGGCTGCCRGTTTCGCGTTGCGCCACATGCGTGATCACATATCCGCTGATGAGGAAAAAAAGGCATACACCGAACCATCCAAAATCTTGAATGATTCCCAGAGGCGTATTCACATATTCAGAAATCAACTCGTGAGGCCACCAAGACTGGTGTCGGTTGATCAGATAACTCCCTACAAGGTGGTCCCACAGGACCAACAATACCGCCAAGCCTCTCAGGGAATCAACGAAATCGATTCGCCCGCCCACCTGCGCCCACCTCTGTGCATCCTTCAAAATGACTCCTCATCTGCTATTTTTTGTGGGCCCCTTCGAAAACACTGTCACGTTGGCTTTGATCAGCCAAGTCTTGCAGTTCGGCCAACGAGACAACGCAACGAGCTACGAGTCTACTTCGCGACCTGTTTTGCAATCTCGCGCACGCACTTCCCAGCACGCCTCAGCAGTAGCAGACCTGCCCGAAAGCGATCACTGCGCCGAATGTGACGCTCAACAGCGGGCAAGCGCTACCGAGTGGCGTGCTGTAACAGGTCGCTCGGTTCTACGCCCTGGAGAGGTCGCCGACTATGTCTGGCACAAGCACGCGAAAAAGAGCGGCGCGACGCGCTAAACTCCTTCCAACGACGTTTCCGTGCCAGAGGAAAAACGATAGAAAAAGCGGATGCGTCCGTTAGAAGAAAGCAGCGATAAGTTGTTGATTTATATAGGAATTTTGTCTTTTTTGACCAAAAGGTCGAAGACTCGAATCCTTTCACCCGATCAAGTTTCTCTTCTGTATTTCGTTTTTGCTTCTGTCCGCCCCGGAATCTGCCCGTAGCTCAGTTGGATAGAGCACCTGCCTTCTAAGCAGGTTGTCGGGGGTTCGATCCCCTCCGGGCAGGCCATCAATCTCCCTCTGTAGATCGCATCTACCTTGTGACTGGAGGCGAACTCTGGCCATTTCGCGCGAATTGAGTAGATTTTTTCTCGGCCAATCTATCGTAGATTCCCAAAACCAGCGCTTGCCGTTCTGCTCACTAGCCGTCAGTTCGCACTTGTACGGGCTGTGCGGCAAGCTGCAGACTGCGCTTCCAACTCATTTTGAAGATCTTGTTGTTGCGTGACAACTGAATCCGGCTGGCGATGCGCCGGCAGGATGGTCGCTGGGCTGAGCCGAGGAGAGCCTTGCGCTGCTCCATGATGCGGAGCGTCAACTGTGCGACCCGTTCCTCAACACGGCGCGCTCGCTCCACCTGCGCACGACGCCTCATCTCCTGTGCAAGGTCACCCATTCGCTCCCGAAAAAGCCTGGGATCGATGTTCAACTGCTTTGCAATCGCCGTCGGCGAAGCCGCCTCCGGCCCTGCAGCAATCCCCGAACTCTCCGCACGAATTCGAGCCCAATCACGCAGACAACGCTGCTTTGGCTGTGGCAATTGCATTGCCCAAGCAGCGTCGGGGGGGTTTAACCGCCAAAGCACTGGAACGAGCACACCCGCAAGGGAAACCTGAGCGACTATAGCCAAGCGGGTCAAGTTCGGGAGATTCGCTCCGCCCTTTCCGTGACTCAGATCGTGCATCGTTGACTTCTGCAATCGAGCACGGCGCCCCAGAGCTCCTGCAAGTCAGCAATGCCTAGCGAAGCGACTCGCTCCAGCAACGGTTCGACACCGACCTTGAGGGCAAGTTCTTCGCGAAGGATGCGAGTTGTCGACGCCACTAGTTCGGCAGAGAGTTCAACGGCTACGCGATCGAATGTCGCGGATTCGCTTCTTTCCTTCGCTCGGAAACTCGCGTGCTCTATCTGCTCAGGCGAGGCGCCCGCAAGGTCGCAGCCGCATTGGGGACAATGATCAAGCGGCCCATGCCATTGCCGACTGCTTGAGAATCGCCCTCCGCACTTCAGGCACTGAGTCTGCAGATAGAGGCCGTGCTTCAGGCAAATTTCTTGCCATTTTCGATGCGGAACATGTCGAACCATGTGGTCGTGGGCTCTTCAAGGACAAAGCGCGCCGACGAGCGTGAACCAGACCCAGCTGTCTTACTATCCGCACTTCATCCGCCAACCGATCATGCATCTGCACGTCGACGAAGAAATCACCTTCCGCCGGCTCGAAATTCTGCTGGTCTTCATGGAGACCGGCAATCTCGCCCGTGCGGCAGAAAAGCTCGAGACCAGCGCGGTGAGCGTGCACCGAGCCCTGCATGCGCTGGAGTCGGGCCTACGCTGCGCATTGTTTCGGCACGAGGGCCGTAACCTACACCCGACCGACGCGGCGCAGGCACTTGCAGAGGTAGCACGCGATGTCTTGCGCGCGATGTCCGAGGGCATCCGCGCGACGCGAGAAGTCGCCGGCTACTCGTCCGATCGAATCCGGATCGGCTCACTCTACTCCTTGACAAGCCGAACGGTGCCGCGGCTGATCATGGGATTGAAGCTGCGCATGCCGGACCTGCACACCGAGCTCGTGCTGGGGTCCAATGCCGACCTGCTGCAGAAGCTGCGCGATGGCGTGATCGATGTCGCCCTCATGGCGGTCCCCGAAGGGACCTCCGACGTCGAATCGGAGCCTCTGTTCGAGGACGACATCCAGTTCGCCGCACCAGTGGGCTCCCCCTATTCGGCGCAGAAGGAGATCGATCTTGGGGCGTGCGCCAGCGAACGATTCGTCAGCCTGAGCGAAGGCTTCATCACGTACAGCGGTTTCGTGGAGTCGTTTCGCGTGGCCGGCTTCACGCCGAACGTGGTGATGAAGACAGGGGACATCTTCTCGCTCATGAACCTGGTCAGCGGCGGCGTCGGCTACACGCTGCTGCCGGGCAGAGTACGTGGCGTCATGCCGCAGAACGTGCGATTGATCCCATTACAGCCCAGATACCTGATGCGCCAGACCATCGCGCTCAATTTCCTGCGCACGCGCGAACGCGACCCCAACCTGCTCGCGCTGCTGACGCTGTGCCGCACCTCGAAGGCCGAATTGTCTTAAGGGTTTACCCGCAACCGTTTCGCGCGCCGTAAGCATCGCCACCCTCGGTTAATTGATCACGAGGGACCCCGCCGATACCGTACGTCTCCAGAACGCCGCGCATCTTGCGCGGCACAAAAACAGGAGACGCACATGATCATCCTCGGAACCGCACTGCTGGCCGTATGCCACCTGCTGGGCATTTTCCTTGGCGATCTGCTTGGGCAGGCGCTTGGCGTGAAGACCAACGTCGGCGGCGTCGGCATCGCCATGCTGCTGCTGATCTTCGCGCGGCTCTACATGCAAAAGCGCGACATCCTGCCGAAGCTCACGGAGCTGGGCGTCGAGTACTGGGGCGCCATGTACATCCCCGTCGTCGTCGCCATGGCGGCGCAGCAGGACATGGTCGCGGCGCTGCGCGGCGGCCCGGTCGCGGTGCTTTCGGCCATCGCCGCCGTCGCGGTCTGCGCCTGCGTGATCGCGGTGATCAACCGCACGGAACGGCTCCCCGCTGAAGCAGAGGGCCCGCCCCGGTTGCACGACAACCCCCTGCTGACCGAAGCGGAGTGAGCGACATGCTCGAAATCCTCGAAAAAGCCGCCATCGAGAATGGCCTCGTGACCGCCTTCGCGGTGGTCGGTCTGATCATCCTGCTGTYGGGCCAGATCTCGCGCCGGCTGACCTTCGGCCGCGTGCACGGTTCGGCCATCGCGATCGTGATCGGTCTGGCGCTCGCCTACTGGGGCGGCACGCAGACCGGCGGTCACAAGGGGCTGGCCGACATGTCGCTGTTCGGCGGCATCGGGCTGATGGGCGGTGCAATGCTGCGCGACTTCGCGATCGTGGCCACCGCCTTCGAAGTCCAGGCCACCGAGGCGCGCAAGGCGGGGCTGGTCGGCGCGGTGTCGCTGCTGCTGGGCACCGTGCTGCCCTTCATCGTCGGCGCATGCATTGCACGCGCCTTCGGCTACTCCGACGCGGTGAGCATGACCACCATCGGTGCGGGCGCCGTCACCTACATCGTCGGCCCCGTCACGGGTGCGGCCATCGGCGCGAGCCCGGACGTGATGGCGCTGAGCATCGCGACAGGATTGGTCAAGGCCATCATCGTGATGGTGGGCACGCCCATTGCGGCACGCTTCCTGGCGTTGAAGACGCCGCGCTCGGCAATGGTGTTCGGCGGGCTTGCGGGCACCGTGAGCGGCGTTTCCGCCGGACTCGCCGCGACCGACCGCAAGCTGGTGCCCTACGGCGCACTCGTAGCGACCTTTCACACCGGCCTCGGTTGCCTGATGGGGCCATCGGTGCTGTTTTTTGCCACCAAGGCACTGGTGGGTTGAGGATCTCCATGGACCACATGAACTGGAACACCAAGGCCGAGAACCGCGCGGCGCGTCTTGCGCGAGCGGCCAACGCGCTCGGGGCCGACCTGGCGGGCAAGCGTGTCGCCACCGAAGCCATCGGCAAGCTCCTGGAGGCTGTCCTGGCACCCGGCGACCGGGTCTGCCTCGAAGGCAACAACCAGAAGCAGGCCGACTTCCTCGCGCAGGCGCTGGTGAACGTGGATCCGCAGCGGGTGCACGGCCTGCACATGGTGCAGTCGGTGCTGGCGCTGCCCGAGCACCTGGACGTCTTCGAGAACGGCGTGGCGGCCCGCCTGGACTTCAGCTTTTCAGGCCCGCAGGGCGCGCGGCTGGCCAAGCTGGTGTCGGCCGGGCGCATCGAGATCGGCGCGATCCACACCTACCTCGAACTGTTCGCACGCTATTTCGTCGACCTGACGCCCAAGGTAGCACTGGTCGCGGCGCAGGCGGCCGACGCCGAAGGAAATCTCTACACCGGCCCCAACACCGAAGACACGCCGGCGATTGTCGAGGCCACGGCGTTTTCGGGCGGCATCGTGATCGCGCAGGTCAACGAACTGGTCGACGGCAAGACCACGACGCTGCCGCGCATCGACATTCCGGCCGACTGGGTGAACTTCGTCGTCAAGGCGCCACGCCCCAATTTCATCGAGCCGCTCTTCACGCGMGACCCGGCGCAGATCAGCGAGGTCCAGGTACTGATGGCGATGATGGCCATCAAGGGCATCTATGCCGAGTACGGCGTGCAGCGCCTCAACCACGGCATCGGCTTCGACACCGCGGCCATCGAGCTGCTGCTGCCCACCTACGCGGAGTCGCTCGGCCTCAAGGGCAAGATCGGCAAGCACTGGGCATTGAACCCGCATCCGGCATTGATCCCGGCTATCGAAGCGGGCTGGGTGGAGTCGGTGCACTCCTTCGGCTCCGAGCTGGGCATGGAGGACTACATCCGCGCGCGCTCCGACGTGTTCTTCACCGGCGCCGACGGCAGCCTGCGCAGCAACCGCGCCTTCTGCCAGGCGGCCGGGCACTACGCGTGCGACATGTTCATCGGCTCGACCTTGCAGATCGACCTCGATGGCAACAGCTCCACCGCCACGCTGGGCCGCATCGCCGGCTTCGGCGGCGCCCCCAACATGGGCGCCGACGCGCGCGGCCGTCGCCATGCGAGCCCCGCCTGGCTCAAGGCCGGGCGCGAGGCGCGTGCCGGGCGCACGGGTGCGGCCGGCACGCCGCGCGGGCAAAAGCTGGTCGTGCAGATGGTCGAGACCTTCCGCGAACACATGCAACCGGCCTTTGTCGACAGGCTCGATGCATGGACGCTGCAGGAGCAGGCCGGCATGGAGTTGCCGCCGATCATGATCTACGGCGACGACGTCACGCACATCCTCACCGAGGAAGGTATTGCCAACCTGCTGCTGTGCCGCAGCGATGCGGAGCGCGAGCAGGCCATCCGCGGCGTGGCCGGCTATACCGCGGTGGGCCTGGCACGCGACAAGCGCGCGGTCGAGAACCTGCGCGACCGCGGTGTGATCCGCCGGCCGCAGGACTTGGGCATCGACCCCCGCCAGGCCACGCGCAATCTGCTGGCCGCGCGCAGCATGCGCGACCTGGTGCGCGCCTCGGGCGGCCTGTACCAACCGCCCAAGCGCTTCAGAAACTGGTAGCAGGAGATTCGACGATGAGCGACGTTCCCGCAGGGCTCGAAACCCTGGACTTTTCTTTCCCGGGCGGCCGCCCGGCCGCCGCATTTGCGCCGATCCTGGTCGGCGTCGTCGGCTCCGGCAACCTGGAGGTGCTGCTCGAGCCAACTGGCGGCAACGGCTGCGCCGTGCGCGTGGAGACCTCGGCGCGCGGCTTCGGGCCGATCTGGCAGGCCGTGATGAACGACTTCCATGCACGCCATCCATTGGCCGGCATACGCATTTCGATCAACGACATGGGCGCCACGCCCGCAGTGGTGAGCCTGCGGCTCGACCAGGCGGTCGCCGAGATCGGCGGAGGACAGCCATGATCAGCTTTGCCGAATGCTCGGCGCGCGAGCGGCTGGCCCTGCTGCTCGATGCCGGCAGCTTTCATGAATGGCTGCCTCCGAGCGAGCGGGTCATGAGCCCGCATCTGGCGCAACTCGGCGTGCCCTGCGCGTTCGACGACGGCGTGGCCATCGGCCGCGCGACACTGGATGGCCGCCAGGTGTTCGTTGCCGCGCAGGAAGGCGCGTTCATGGGCGGCGGCGTTGGCGAGGTGCACGGCGCCAAGCTGGTCGGCCTGCTGCAGCGCGCGCTGCGCGATCGGCCGGCGGCGGTGCTGCTGCTGGCCGAATCGGGCGGCGTGCGATTGCACGAGGCCAACGCCGGCCTCATCGCGGTGTCGGAAGTGATGCGCGCCCTGCTCGACGTGCGTGCTGCGGGCATTCCCGTCGTCGTGCTGATCGGCGGCGCCAACGGCTGCTTCGGCGGCATGGGCATCGTGGCGCGCTGTGCCGACTTCATCGTGATGAGCGATGTCGGGCGGCTGGCGATGTCGGGGCCCGAAGTGATCGAAGCTTCGCATGGCGTGGAGGAGTTCGACTCGCGCGACCGCGCGCTGGTCTGGCGCACGACCGGCGGCAAGCACCGCTGGCTGACGGGAGACTGCGACGCGCTGGTCGAAGACGATGTGGCGGAATTCCGCGCAGCGGCCATCGCAGCAATCGATGTGTCGAAGTCATTGACCCTGGCCGCGTTGGAAGAGGAGCACGCATTGCTCACGGCGCGCCTGCATGCCTTGCCGGACGACACTGACGGCCACGACGAGGCGACGCTGCTCTGGAGCGCATTGGGCATCGCCGATGCGCAGCGTATCCCGGACCTTCCGGTGGAAGCCGTGCGCGCCCTGCGCACCAACTAGCCAAGGAACATCAGATGCAATGGAACTCCCTTGCCACCCAGCTCTTCGGCTCCTATCACGGCATGCGCGCGACCGGTGACTTCCTGCAGGGCGAAGTGATATTCGAAGGCGAGCCGCTCACGGTGATCGGCACCACCAACCATGCACCGATCGGCGTCCAGCTTGCCCTGGCGCAGGCCCGCGTGGTGCTCGACACCATCAAGCAGCACCCAGGCCGGCCGATCCTGCTGCTGATCGACACCCAGGGTCAGCAACTGCGTCGACGCGATGAATTGCTCGGCATCAATCGTGCGATGGCGCACCTGGGCGCAAGCATCGATCTGGCGCGGCGCCGCGGCCACCGCGTGATCGGCCTGGTGTATGACCAAGCCTTGTCCGGCGGCTTCATCACCTCGGGGTTGATTGCCGACGCCTGCTTCGCATTGCCGGATGCCGAAATCCGCGTGATGCGCATCCCCGCCATGGCGCGCGTGACCAAGCTGCCGGAAGACACGCTCACCGCCCTGTCGCGATCCAATCCGGTGTTCGCACCGGGCGTGGAGAACTATGTGGCCATGGGGGGCGTGCGCGCGCTGTGGCGGGACGACTTGCAGGCCTGCCTGCGCGACGCGCTCGCCAACACACCGACCGACGACCTGCGCGCGCGCGATGGCGCCGAACGGGGCGGACGCCGGCTTGCCGCCGGGGTCGTGCAGCGCGTGCTGGACGCGGCCTGAACGCAAACACCGCCTCGCATCGCCGCCATGCTTTCCCTGCATCGCCATCAACTCGCCCGGCTTTCCGAGCCGGGCTGGACCGCCCTCCTCGACGGCGCATGGGACACCCAGGCGCGCGACTGCCTGACGCACTGGGCGACGCATCGGCTGCCGTTGGTGGTGACGCGCCAATCACCCGATGCCGCGGCCAACGGATGGGTTGCGCTCGGCTTGCCGTCACCCGCGCGCTGGGGCCGGCGCCGGCTGGCGCTGCAGGTACCGCACGCTGCGGTGCTGGGTCTTGACGAGTTCCCGCGCCTCACCGAAGTGCTGCAACTGCTGCCGCCGTCGACACGAGGCCCTGTGCGCGATCTGTTCGGCGCACTCGATGCGTGCCATGCAAAGGCGCGTGTGTTCGGCAGCTACGGCTGGCAAGCCATCAGCGGGCTCGACCACGTGCGGCCGGGCTCCGACCTTGATCTGTCGGTCTGCGTCGATGACATGGCGCATGCGGATGCGGTGGCCGGTTCGCTGCAGGCCTTTGGCACCGAACGGCCGCGACTGGACGGCGAGCTCCTGTTCGGCGACGGTGCCGCAGTGGCCTGGCGCGAATGGTCCGCCTGGCGCGCCGGACGCGCGGGGGCGGTGATGGTCAAGCGACTGGACGGCGTGTCCTTGCAGCGCGATACCGCGTGGTGCGGACACGCCAGGCTGGTGGAGGTGGCCGCGTGAGGAACTTCGCCCTTTCGCAGGCACCGTATCCACCGCCGACACCGGCAGCGATCGGACGCGCCGCCACACTCGCGCTCTACGACGAGCTGTCGCTGGCACCCAAGCCTGGTCTGGTGACGTTGATCGACTCCGGCAGCCACGGCGACATGGACGCCCATACGTTCATGCGCAGCCTGTTCTCGTTGCGCCGCTACTTCGCCCAGATCGCCGAGGCCGGATTCGGCGGCGCGGATTTCCACGTGCTGGAGCGGCATGGCATCGCGGCGGAGGCACGCATGCTCGCCGCCACCGGCGGCGTCAACACGCACCGCGGCGCGATCTTCATGCTCGGCCTGTTGTGCGCCGCGGCGGGCGCCGCGCTGCGCGAGCACGCCGGTGCGTTACACCCCGAGTTGCTGCGCGATGCCTTGTGCCGGCATTGGGGCGATGCGCTGGCCAGGCGCACGCGGCGTGCGCCCGTGCTGCCGGGCGGCATTGCCGCGTGCCAGCACGGCCTGCGCGGCGCATCCGAAGAAGCGGCACTGGCATTCCCGGTGTTGTTCGAGACCGCGCTGCCTGCCATGAGGCGAGCCATCGCCTGCGGCCTGGCGCCTTCGCAGGCCCGGCTCGACACCCTGTTCCATATCGTCGCCGTGCTGGACGACAGCAATCTCGCGCACCGCGGCGGGCTCGCCGGCCTGCGCTGGGCACAGCGCGCTGCGCGGGAGTTTTTGGATCGAGGAGGCGTCGCACGACCCGATGGGCTCCGGGAGGCGCAAGCCATTGCCGACGAATTCGTGCGGCGGCGCCTGTCGCCCGGCGGTGCGGCCGAC
Source organism: Variovorax sp. P4_B10 (assembly GCF_056402375.1). NCBI lineage: Bacteria > Pseudomonadati > Pseudomonadota > Betaproteobacteria > Burkholderiales > Comamonadaceae > Variovorax > Variovorax sp. P4_B10. The sequence goes on from NZ_JBFUHN010000012.1 coordinate 72,919, forward strand.
ACGCTCGCCGCCGCCTGCTGGATCGGGCGCGTGTGCCCCGCCCCATGAGCTTCGCACTGCTCTTTTCCGGGCAGGGCACCCAGCATCCGGCGATGCTGCCCTGGCTGGCCGACGACGGGTTCGTGCGCGATATGTGCGCGCGGCTCGGCGTCGACGACTGGCGGGCGGCCCTCGCCGACCCGGCCTGGGCCGAGCGCAACGACAACGCACAAACACTGCTGACCGGCCTCGCCCTGGCGGCATGGAACCAGTTGGCGCCCATGGTTCCGGCGCCCGGCGCGATCGCCGGCTACAGCGTCGGCGAACTGGCAGCCTTCAGCGCGGCCGGCGCGATAGCGCCCGCCACGGCCGCGATGCTCGCGGCGCAGCGCGCCGACGCCATGGATCGTTGCGCCGCCCGTGCGCCCGGCGGCCTGCTGGCGGTGAGCGGTCTTTCCGAGCAGAAGCTCGAACAGTTGCGTGTCGAAGCCGGCCTCGAACTGGCCATTCGCAACGGCAACGCCAGCGTGGTCCTCGGCGGCCCGATCGCCGCGTTGGATGACGCCGAACGCATTGCCGCAGCGCTGGGCGCGCAGTTCACGCGCTTGCGGGTCAACGTCGCCTCCCACACGCCCTGGATGCGCGAGGCGGCCGAGAGCTTCTCGCGCACGCTTGCCGATGTGCCTTTTCACGGGCCACGGGTCGCGTTGTTCAGTAACGCGGCCGATCGCATCCGGGATGCACAGTCTGCCCGTGTTGCCTTGGCGGCCCAGATCGCGCGAACGGTTCGCTGGGACGAATGCATGGAAAACGTCTTGGCCCGACAGGTCCGTTGCGTGCTGGAAATCGGCCCGGGCCAGGCGCTGGCGCGCATGTGGAATCAGCGCTACCCCACCGTTCCAGCTCGCGCTTGCGACGACTTCCGCAGTGCCGCGGCGATCGCGGCCTGGCTGAACAGCCATGCAGACCGATAAAGCCGTGCAGACCACTTGACAGCAATAGGAGATCCACCGTGAGCAAGAACGAAGCAACGCCCCCTCTGTTTCCAGTCCCGGACATGAAAGACGCCCATGTGGCCGGCATGGTCGCCTACGACAGGTTGGTGGCCGAGGCAGAGGCGGACTACAGCGGCTACTGGTCGCGCCTTGCGCGCGAATTCCTGAGCTGGAGAACGCCGTTCACCCAAGGGCTCGACGACAGCCAGGCGCCTTTCTTCAAGTGGTTCGAGGATGGCACGCTGAACGTGTCCTACAACTGCCTCGACCGCCAGGTCGAGCTTGGCCTGGGCGACAAGACCGCAATCATCTTCGAGGCCGACGATGGGCAGGTGACGCGGATCAGCTATCGCGAGCTGCTCGCGCGCACCTGCCGCATGGCCAATGCGCTGAAGGCGCGCGGCGTGAAAAAAGGCGATCGCGTCGTCATCTACATGTCGATGAGCATCGAAGGCGTGGTCGCGATGCAGGCTTGCGCTCGCATCGGCGCCACGCACTCGGTGGTGTTCGGCGGATTCTCGGCGCAGAGCCTGCGCGACCGCATCCAGGATGCCGGCGCCGTGATGGTCATCACCGCCGACGAACAGGTGCGCGGCGGAAAGCAACTGCCGCTCAAGGCCATCGTCGACGATGCCATCGCGCTGGGCGGCTGCGAGAGCGTCAAGAACGTCATCGTCTATCGCCGCACCGGCGGCCCGATCCACTGGGTTGCGCCGCGCGACCGCTGGCTGCACGAGGAGGTGCAGTCCCGGCCCGAGGTCTGCGAGCCCGAATGGGTGGGCGCCGAGCATCCGCTGTTCGTGCTCTACACCTCCGGATCCACCGGCAAGCCGAAGGGCGTGCAGCATTCCAGCGGCGGCTACCTGCTGCATGCGGCGCTGACGACGAAGTGGACCTTCGACCTGAAGCCGGACGACGTGTTCTGGTGCACCGCCGACATCGGGTGGGTCACCGGCCACACCTACATCGCCTACGGCCCGCTGGCACTGGGCGCCACCGAGGTCGTGTTCGAGGGCGTGCCCACGTACCCCGACGCGGGCCGCTTCTGGAAGATGATCCAGGACCACGAGGTCAGCGTGTTCTACACCGCACCGACGGCCATCCGCTCGCTGATCAAGGCGGCCGAAGGCAACGAAACCGTGCACCCCAGGCGCTACGACCTGTCGAGCCTGCGCATCCTGGGCTCGGTGGGCGAGCCGATCAACCCCGCGGCCTGGGAGTGGTTCCACCAACACATTGGCGGCGGGCGCTGCCCGATCGTCGACACTTTCTGGCAGACGGAGACGGGCGGCCACATGATCACGCCGCTGCCGGGCGCCACGCCGCTGGTGCCGGGCTCCTGCACCCTTCCCTTCCCCGGCATTGCGGCGGCCGTCGTGGACGAGACCGGTGCCGACGTGCCGAACGGCCAGGGCGGCATCCTCGTCGTGAAGAAGCCCTGGCCGAGCATGATCCGCACCATCTGGGGCGACCCCGAGCGCTTCAAGGCGAGCTACTACCCGCCCGAGCTCAGGGGCTACTACCTGGCCGGCGACGGCGCGATCCGCGATGCGGACACGGGCTACTTCACGATCACCGGGCGCATCGACGACGTGCTCAATGTCTCGGGCCATCGCATGGGAACGATGGAGATCGAGTCGGCGCTGGTGTCATGCACCGATCTCGTGGCCGAAGCCGCAGTGGTCGGGCGGCCCGACGACACCACGGGCGAGGCGATCTGCGCCTTCGTCGTCCTGAAGCGCGCGCGCCCCACCGGAGATGAAGCGAAGAAGATCGCCAATGAACTGCGCAACTGGGTCGCCAAGGAGATCGGCCCGATCGCAAAGCCCAAGGACATCCGCTTCGGCGACAACCTGCCCAAGACGCGCAGCGGCAAGATCATGCGCAGGCTGCTGCGGTCCGTGGCCAAGGGCGAGGCCATCACGCAGGACACCTCGACGCTGGAGAACCCGGCAATTCTGGAGCAGTTGGCCCAGAGGAATTGAATCGGCCGATGTGCTGGTGATCGCGCCGTATCCACTGCTGCCCGGCGTGGTCGTGCCGTGCCGCCCGCTCGGCATCCTGATGATGGAAGACGAAGCCSGCGTCGAYGGCAAGGTGCTGGCCGTGCCCACCGACAAGGTGCTGCCGATCTACAGCCACTGGAAGTCGGWCGACGACGTGAACCCGATGCGCCTGAAGGCCATCAGCCACKTCTTCGAGCACTACAAGGACCTGGAAGMMGGCAAGTGGGTCAAGGTGCTGGGCTGGGAAGGCATCGACGCGGCCAAGAAGGAAGTSGTCGATGGCATTTCCCGCAACATCCAATGCATGCCGGAGACGCCATGAGACTRATTTTGCTGGGCGCGCCCGGGGCGGGCAAAGGCACGCARGCGGCCTTCATCTGCCAGAAATACGGCATCCCCCAAATCTCGACCGGCGACATGCTGCGCGCYGCCGTCRAGGCCGGCACGCCGCTCGGACTGCAGGCCAAGGCCGTCATGGACGCGGGCGCGCTGGTCAGCGACGACCTGATCATCAACCTCGTGCAAGAGCGCATCGCYCAGCCCGATTGCGCCGGCGGTTTCCTGTTCGACGGTTTCCCGCGCACCATTCCGCAGGCCGATGCCATGAAGGACGCAGGCGTCAAGCTCGATTACGTGCTCGAGATCGACGTGCCCTTCAGCGACATCATCGAACGCATGAGCGGCCGCCGCTCCCACCCCGCGTCGGGCCGCACCTACCACGTCAAGTTCAACCCGCCCAAGCTCGAAGGCAAGGACGACGTGACCGGTGAAGACCTGATCCAGCGCAAGGACGACGAGGAAGAAACCGTGCGCAAGCGGCTCGAGGTCTACAGCCAGCAGACGCGTCCGCTGGTCGACTACTACTCGGCCTGGGCCAAGGCCGATCCGGCCGCCGCGCCGAAGTACCGCGCCATCAAGGGCGTCGGCACGGTCGACGAAATCACGCAACGTGCGCTGGCGGCACTGAGCAGCTGATCTCTCGGCCGCCCGTCGACCGGCGGCTATTTCCCGAGCAGTTCCAGCATCAGCGCGATGCGCGCCTTCACCGGAGTGAGCGCGCCTGCGTCCCGCAGCCGGTCATCGGGTTTCGGCAGGATGCGCCCGCTGGTGCAACGCGTCGCGCGAAGCACCGCAATGCCGGCATCCTGCGCCTTCAGTGCGGCGGCTTCCAGCGCATGGTGCAAGGTGCCATTGCCGGTCGTGGCGAGGACCAGCCCACGAACGGGCTCCTCTGCGCCCTCCCGAAGAAGGGCATCGATGATCGCGCCGCTCGCGCCGGCGTGGCTCATGACGATTTCGACCCTGGGCCAGGGTCCCGGCGCATCCAGGGCCTTCGAGGCCCGGGGCGGCGTCGCATCCGGCCACTCCCTCACGCGCCGCACTCCGCCCTCTTCCACATAGCCGATCGGCCCCGCATCGCCCGAAGCAAAGGCATCGAGACTGTAGGTGTGCACCTTCTGCACATCCAGACCGCTGTGGACCGTGCCGGCACACACCACCGTCACGCCCCGCGCGCCAGCCGTTACCGCGACCGCAATGGCGTCTCGCACGTTCTGCGGCCCGTCCGGCGAGAGCGCGGTGGCCGGACGCATCGCACAGGTCAGCACCACGGGCTTGGCTGAAGCAAGCACCGAGTGAAGGAAGAACGCGGTCTCTTCGAGCGTGTCGGTGCCGTGGGTGATCACCACGCCCGCCACATCGGGCTGCGCCAGCCAATGCACGCAACGCTGGGCGAGCTTCTGCCAGATCTCGAACCCCATGTCCTTGCTGTCGACCTGCGCCACCTGCTCCGCCACCAGTGTCACGCCCTCGGGCGCCTCGATGCCGCCCAGCAGGTCTCCCACGCCCACTTGCCCGGCGGTGTAGCCGATGTTGTCGCCGCTGCTGGCGGCCCTGCCAGCGATGGTTCCGCCGGTGCCCAGAACCACCACGCGACGCACTTCAGGCAAAGGGGAATTGGCCATGGCTTGTCAACTTTTAAAAACTGGTTAAAAATACAGGTACTGGATATCTAGCCAGTGCCGCAAGGAACCACATATGCAGTTCGCCGTGAAGCTTACAGCCCGCCAGCAGCAGATCCTCGACTTGATCCAGAGCGCCATCGCGCGCACTGGCGCTCCGCCCACGCGTGCCGAAATCGCCAATGAGCTGGGGTTCAAGTCGGCCAATGCCGCCGAAGAGCACCTGCAGGCCCTGGCCCGCAAGGGCGTCATCGAACTCGTCAGCGGCACCTCGCGCGGTATCCGCCTCAAGGGCGATGCGCTGCGCTCGCTCAACGAAACACGCCACCGCGAAGGCGGCCAGTTCTCGCTGTCGCTGCCCGGCATGGCCCAGCTGGCGCTGCCGCTCATTGGCCGCGTCGCAGCCGGCTCGCCCATCCTGGCGCAGGAACATGTCGACCAGACCTACTACGTCGAAAACACGCTGTTCCAGCGCCAGCCCGACTACCTGCTCAAGGTGCGCGGCATGTCGATGCGCGACGCCGGCATCATGGACGGCGACCTGCTCGCCGTGCAGGCCACCAAGGAAGCGCGCAACGGCCAGATCGTGGTCGCACGCCTCGGCGACGAAGTCACCGTCAAGCGCCTGAAGCGCAACAAGCAGGTGATCGAGCTGCACGCCGAAAACCCCGACTACCCAACCATCATCGTCCAGCCTGGCGAGCCCTTCGAAATCGAAGGCCTCGCGGTCGGCCTCATCCGCAACACCATGCTGATGTAGGCCTCGCGGCCTGCACGCAGCAGCACCCCATCCGGTCGCAACAGGTGGCGGGCGTATGGCGCAAAGTCGCCATCACCCTGTCGCGGCCGATTCAAGAAATCCTGCCTGTGTTCAACCTCAGACTTTTTTGGAGTTCACATGGGAATCGCCCTCCTCGCCATCGTTGATTTCTGGATGCCGCTGCAATCGCTTGCAAGCCGCCTCATGCCTGCGCGCCGCCCTCGTCGCCGGGACAACAGCGGCGACACCGCCGCCGGACTGCGCTACGTGGCCGTGCGCCCGGCCTGCACGGCGCGGTCCGCCGGCGCAGCCGTGCCAACAGCAACCGCCTCCGCCCGCCCGCTGCGCGTGGTGCGTGTCGTCGACGGAAAAGGGCAGCAACGCAGCGCCAGCCGCGTCGTGATCTCGGGCCGGATGGCCGATGTCTGCGCGGAACTCGACCGCTTGGCGGCGCTCGAGGCCGCGGAAGCCGTGAGCTCGGCCCCCCGCTCCGCACACCTGCACTGAGCCATTTCACCCCTTGGCAGGCCGCCCGGGGTGGGTATCCAAACGTTCACAGGCGCGACATTGCAATGCTGCGAGGCACAATGGCACGCCATGAACATTGTGATCCTCGACGATTACCAGGACGCCGTGCGCAAGCTGCGCTGCGCCGCCAAGCTGGACGCGTACGCGGCCAAGGTCTACACCAACACGGTCAAGGGCATCGGGCAACTGTCGGTTCGCCTCAAGGACGCCGACGTGATCGTGCTGATCCGCGAGCGCACCCAGATCTCGCGCCAGCTGATCGAAAAGCTGCCCAAGCTCAAGCTCATCTCGCAGACCGGGCGCGTCGGTGGCCACATCGACGTCAATGCCTGCACCGAGCGGGGCGTGGCGGTGGCCGAGGGCACCGGTTCTCCGCAAGCGCCCGCCGAGCTGACATGGGCGCTGATCATGGCGGCCATGCGCCGGCTGCCGCAGTACATCAGCAACCTCAAGCACGGGGCATGGCAGCAGTCGGGCCTCAAGTCGGCCTCGATGCCGCCCAATTTCGGGCTGGGGTCGGTGCTCAAGGGCAAGACGCTCTGCATCTGGGGCTATGGCCGCATCGGCCAGCTGGTCGCGCGCTATGGGCAGGCCTTCGGCATGCAGGTCGTGATCTGGGGCCGCGAGGCGAGTTGCGCCAAGGCCCGGTCCGACGGCTTCCAGGTTGCGCAGAACCGCCACGAGTTCTTCGCTGCGGCCGACGTGCTGTCGGTGCACCTGCGGCTCAACGAGGAAACCAGCGGCCTGGTCACGCTCGAGGATCTCTCGCGCATGAAGCCGACGGCGCTGTTCGTCAACACCTCCCGCGCCGAACTGGTCGAGGCCGATGCCCTGCTCGCTGCGCTCAATCGCGGGCGCCCGGGGCTGGCCGCCGTCGACGTGTTCGAGAGCGAGCCGCCGCTGCAAGGCCATGCGCTGCTGCGCCTCGAAAACTGCATCTGCACGCCGCACATCGGCTATGTGGAGCAGGACAGCTACGAAAGCTATTTCGGCCAGGCTTTCGACAACGTCGTGAGCTTCATCAAGGGCAACCCCACCAACATCGTGAATCCCGGCGCGCTGCAGGTCCGCCGGTGAGTTCATGAGCCGGCCTGCGCACCAAGGCGCGCTCTGGGCGCTGCTGGCCGGCAATTTCGTGATCGGCACGGGTGTGATGGTGGTGCCCGGCACGCTCAATGAAATCAGCGCGTCGCTCGCTGTCACCGTTGCGACAGCAGGGCAACTGATCACTGCCGCCGCGGTCGTGATGTGCCTCGGTGCACCGCTGCTGGCAGCCGTGGTCGCGGGATGGGACCGTCGCCAGTTGTTGGCCCTGTCCCTCATCTGGTACGCCGTTGGACACGCCCTCGCAGCCCTGATGCCGAGCTTCGGCGCCCTGCTGCCGGTGCGCATGCTCACGGTGGTGGCGCCGGCCATCTTCACACCCCAAGCCGCCGCCTGCGCCGGCATGCTGGTGCCGCCGGAGCACCGCGGGCGGGCCGTGACCTTTGTCTTTCTCGGCTGGTCGATGGCCTCCGTGCTGGGCCTGCCCATCGGCGCACTGATCGGCGGCCATCTTGGTTGGCGAATGGCCTTCATGGCCGTTGCGATGCTCAGCGTCGTGAGTGCGGCCTCGATCTGGCTGACGCTGCCCAGCCACATCCGGCCCGCCGCGCTGACGGCTGCCGCATGGTCGCGCGTACTGCGCAGCCCGGTGCTGATGGGCATCGTGTCGGTCACGGCGCTGCAGGGTGCCGGCCAGTTCGTCCTGTTCAGCTACTTCGGGCCTATCCTCAAGCACAGCTTCGGCGCCGACGCCACCATGCTGAGCCTGATGTGGGCGCTGTTCGGCGCCTTCGGCCTGGTGGGCAACATGGCGGTCAGCCGCTTCATCGATCGCGTGGGCGCTGGCCGCATGGTGCTGCTGACGACCTCGCTGATCGCGCTGAGCCTCCTGCTGTGGCCCTTTGCGAGCACGCTGGCCTGGCTGGCGGTGGTGCTCGTGCCCTGGGGGCTGGGCTGCTTTGCCGCCAACTCGGCCCAGCAGGCGCGGCTCGTCGGGCTCGCGCCCGCGCTGGCGCCGGGTTCCGTGGCACTCAACAGTTCCGGCATCTACATCGGCCAGGCGGTCGGTGCGGCGCTGGGCGGCTGGCTGCTGGCCAACGACGCCGCGCCCTGGATGAGCAGAGTCGGCCTGGCCCTGCTGCTGATCGCCATCGGTCTCAGCGTGGCCATCGACCGCAGCCGCCGGCCGGCCTGAATTCGCGGCCCCGCGTAAAACCCGGGACGCCCCCGACTCCGAGGGTTGCAAAATCGACGTCTGCGAAGGCTCCTCAGCCCACACCTGCACACCAGGTCCGGATACCACCCAACCAGCGAAAATCTCCAGCAAATGACTTTGAACTACACCCGAATCGGCGTCATCGGCGCCGGCGCCATGGGTCGCGGCATCGCGCAGATTGCCGCCCAGGCGGGCAGCGACGTGCTGCTGCTTGACAGCTTTGCGGGCGCCGCAGAGCGCGGACGCGAAGCCCTCATCGCCCAATGGAACAAGCTGCATGAAAAGGGCAAGCTCGACGCCGCGGCGCGCGATGCCCAGATCGCACGCGTGCAGGCCGCCGATTCGATCCAGGCGCTGGCCGGTTGCGACCTGGTGATCGAGGCCGTGATCGAAGACCTCGAGGTCAAGCGCAAGCTGTTCCGCGAACTCGAGAGCGTGGTGGCTCCCACCGCCACGCTGGCCACCAACACCTCGTCGCTCTCGGTCACGGCCATCGCGGCCGGGCTCGCGCAGCCCGAGCGCGTCGCGGGCTTCCACTTCTTCAACCCCGTGCCGCTGATGAAGGTGGTCGAGGTGGTGGCGGGCTTCAAGACCGCACCGGAAGTCTGCAAGCAGCTGGCCGGCTATGCGGTGCAGATGGGCCACAGTGCGGTGCAGGCACAGGACACGCCGGGCTTCATCGTCAACCATGCGGGCCGCGGCTACGGCACCGAGGCACTGCGCATCGTCGGCGAAGGTGTGGCTGATTTCGCGACCATCGACCGCATCCTGAAAGACCAGGCCGGCTTTCGCCTCGGCCCCTTCGAGCTGATGGACCTGACGGCGCTCGACGTGTCGCACCCGGTGATGGAGTCGATCTACCACCAGTACTTCGAGGAACCGCGCTTCCGCCCAAGCGTGATCACCGCGCAGCGCCTGGCTGCTGGCGCTCTCGGTCGCAAGACCAACGAAGGCTTCTACCGCTACCAGGACGGCGTGATGCAGCAGACGCCCGAAGCCGCCCCCCCCGTGGTCGACGGCACGCCCTCGGTCTGGGTCTCCCCCCGCGCTGCACGCCGCGCCGAACTGCTGCGCCTGATCAACACGCTGGGCGCCCAGATCGACAGCGGCGCCGCGGCCGCACCGCACTCGTTGATCCTGGTGGCACCGCTGGGCTTCGACGTGACCACGGTCGCGGCCGTCGAGCGCCTGGACGCCACGCGCACCGTCGGCATCGACATGCTGATCGACGACGCCGCCACCAAGCGCCGCGTGCTGGCCACCAACCCCGCCACGCGCCGCGACATCCGCGACGCCGCGCACGCACTCTTCGCGCGCGACGGCAAAGCGGTGAGCGTGATCCGCGACAGCGGCGGCTTCGTCACGCAGCGCGTGATCGGCACCATCGTCAACATCGCCACAGACATGTGCCAGCAGCGCGTGTGCTCGCCGGCCGACCTCGAGACTGCGGTGCAGCTCGGCCTCGGCTACCCACGCGGCCCGCTCGCGATGGGCAATCTCTATGGCCCGACCAACATGCTCGAAGTGCTGTTCAACCTGCAGACCGTCTACGGCGATCCACGCTATCGCCCGAGCCCGTGGCTGCGCCGCCGCGGCGCGCTGGGCCTGAGCCTGCTGCACGAAGAAGAATAAGAAACCAACGAACCGGAAATGCCACAGCGATGACCGCCGAACTCAAGAGCACGAGCGAAGGAAGCACCATGGTGCTGACAATCGCCAATCCCACCCAGCGCAATGCACTGGGCCCAGAGATCTATGCCGCAGGCATCGAGGCGCTCAACGGCGCCGAGGGCAGCGCCGAGATCCGCAGCGTCGTCATCGTGGGCGAAGGCGCATGGTTCTGCGCCGGCGGCTCGCTGCAGCGGCTGCTGGCCAATCGCCAGCTCGACCGCTCGGTGCAGGCCGAAAGCCTCGAGGGACTGCACAACTGGATCGATTCGATCCGCACTTTCCCCAAGCCGATCATCGCAGCGGTCGAGGGCGCAGCGGCCGGCGCGGGCTTCTCGCTCGCACTGGCCTGCGACTTCGTGGTGGCGGCACGCGATGCGGTGTTCGCGGCCTCGTACAGCAATGTGGCGCTGTCGCCCRATGGCGGCCTGAGCTGGCATCTGGGACAGCAGTTGCCGCGCCAGCTCGCGAGCGAATGGCTCATGAACGGCGAGCGCATCGGCGCACCGCGGCTGCATGCACTGGGGTTGGTGAACGAGCTGACCGAGAGCGGGCAGGCTCTCGCAGGTGCCCTGGCGCTCGCCACGAAGCTCAACGCACGCGCACCGAACTCGCTGGCCAGCATCAAGGAGCTGCTGAGCGAGGCGCGCGGCGCCACGCTGGCCTCGCAGCTCTCGCAGGAGCGGGACCACTTCGTGCGCAATCTCCACCACGCGAATGCCGGCATCGGCATTGCCGCGTTCCTCGAAAAGAAACCTCCGCAGTACGAGTAGCGCCGCGTCGCTCCCGTGACACCCTTCAGCTTTTCAGTCGCCGAGAGGACAGACCAATGGACGACCCCATTCTTACTATCGAAGAACGTGAAGCGATCAACAGTGGTCGCTGGTTTTCTTCTCTATCTCCATCGCTACGGCACGACATCCTCCGATGCGCTTTCGTCAAACGCTACAAAGACGGCGACCTGATCGCCGCTCGCGGCGACCCTCCCGAACACTGGATTGCCTGCGCCAAGGGCGCGGTGCGGGTGAGTTCGACGGCCGTCTCGGGCAAGCAGGTGACGCTGACCTACGTGGAGCCGGGCATCTGGTTCGGCGACGTGGCGATGTTCGACGGGGACCGGCGCACGCACGACGCCTATGCGCATGGGGACAGCACGATCCTGTGCGTCGCGCGGGCCGATTTCCAGAAGATACTGGCTGCGCACGTGGAGCTGTACGAGGCGCTGATGCGCCTGCAGGCACGCCGCATCCGCACGCTGTTCGGACTGGTGGAAGATCTCAACACCCTGCCCTTGCGTGCCCGGCTGGCCAAGCAGCTGATTCACCTGGTGCGCAGCTACGGCGTGCCCAACCTGGACGACGGCAGCCAGATGCGCATCGGCCTGCAGCTGGCGCAGGAAGAACTCGCGCAGCTGCTCGGCGCATCGCGCCAGCGGGTCAACCAGGAACTCAAGACCATGGAACGCGAGGGCACCATCCGGATCGAGCCGGGCGGCCTCGTGGTGCTGGACCGCGCGGCATTGATGCGCGTCTCGGAAGCGGACATCTGAAATGAGCCAGGACTTCTCCAACTTCGTCGGTACCCGTGCGGTGTCGCAGCAGCACGCCTTCGACGTCGATGCGCTTTCGGCCTGGCTCGAGAAGAACCTCGATGGCTTCAAGGGCCCGCTGACGGTCGAGATGTTCAAAGGCGGCCAGTCGAACCCGACCTACAAGCTCGTCACGCCGTCGCAGAGCTACGTGATGCGCGCCAAGCCCGGCCCGGTCGCCAAGCTGCTGCCCTCGGCCCATGCGGTGGAGCGCGAATACAAGGTCATGAGCGGTCTGGCCGGCACCGATGTGCCCGTGCCGCGCATGCACTGCCTGTGCGAAGACGAAGCCGTCATCGGACGCGCCTTCTACGTGATGGAGTTCATGGCCGGCCGCGTGCTGTGGGACCAGTCGCTGCCCGGCATGAGCAACGCCGAGCGCACGGCCATCTACGACGAGATGAACCGCGTCATCGCGGCGCTGCACACGGTGAATTTCGCCGACCGCGGCCTCGCCGACTATGGCAAGCCGGGCAACTACTTCGAGCGCCAGATCGGCCGCTGGAGCAAGCAGTACGTCGCCTCGATCACCCAACCCATCCCCGAGATGGACAAGCTGATGGAATGGCTGCCGGCCCACATGCCGGCGAGCGCGCGCGACGAGAAGATGGTGTCGATCGTGCACGGCGACTACCGGCTCGACAACCTGATGTTCCACGCCACCGAGCCACGCGCGATTGCCGTGCTCGACTGGGAACTGTCGACGCTGGGCCATCCGCTGGCCGACTTCAGCTACCACTGCATGTCGTGGCACATCTCCGGCGCGACCTTCCGCGGCATTGGCGGCCTCGACCACAAGAGCTTGGGGCTCCCGACCGAGAGCGAATACATCCGCAAGTACTGTGAGCGCACCGGCCTCACCACGCCGGAAGCGCTGGCGCCCGACTGGAATTTCTATCAGGCCTACAACCTGTTCCGCATGGCCGCGATCCTGCAAGGCATTGCCAAGCGGGTCGAGGCCGGTACCGCATCGAGCGAGCAAGCCGTGGCGTCGGGCCGCGGCGCGCGACCGATGGCCGAGATGGCCTGGCAGTTTGCCCAAAAGGCATGACCAGCCCCCTAACCCACCAGGAGACAGCATGGATTTCGAATATTCGGCCAAGACCAAAGAACTGCAGAAACGCGTCAAGGCGTTCATGGATGAAAACATCTACCCGGCAGAGGCCGAGTACAGCGCCGAGCTGGCCGCGAACACGGCTGYCGGCAAGCGCTGGACCGCACTGAAGACGGTCGAGAAGGTCAAGGAAAAGGCCAAGGCTCAGGGCCTGTGGAACCTGTTCCTGCCGGTCGACAGCGCCTCGGCCTCCGGCTACGCAGGTGCCGGCCTGACCAACCAGGAATACGCACCGCTGGCCGAAATCATGGGCGCGGTGCCATGGGCGAGCGAAGCTTTCAACTGCTCGGCGCCCGACACCGGCAACATGGAGACCATCGCACGCTACGGCTCGGAAGAGATCAAGGCGCGCTGGCTCAAGCCGCTGCTCGAAGGCCAGATCCGCTCGGCCTTCGCGATGACCGAACCCGATGTCGCCTCCAGCGATGCCACCAACATCTCGACCCGCATCGAACGCCAGGGCGACGAGTACGTGATCAACGGCCACAAGTGGTGGATCTCGGGTGCCGCCGACCCGCGTTGCGCCGTGTTCATCACCATGGGAAAGAGCGACCCGGACGCACCGAAGCACTCGCAGCAGAGCATGGTGATCGTGCCGGCCGATGCCAAGGGCATCCGCATCGTTCGCCCGCTCAACGTGATGGGCTACGACGACGCGCCGCACGGCCACGTCGAGATGTACTTCGAGAACGTGCGCGTGCCGGTCGACAACATCCTGCTCGGCGAAGGCCGCGGCTTCGAAATCGCACAAGGCCGCCTTGGCCCGGGACGCATCCACCACTGCATGCGCCTGATCGGCCTGGCCGAGCGCGCACTCGAGCTGATGTGCAAGCGCGCCTCCTCGCGCGTCGCCTTCGGCAAGACCGTCGCCTCGCAGACCGTCACGCAGGAACGCATCGCCGAAGCGCGCTGCAAGATCGACATGGCCCGCCTGCTCACGCTGAAGGCCGCCTGGCTGATGGACGTGGCCGGCAACAAGGTCGCGAAGAACGAGATCGCGATGATCAAGGTGGTCGCGCCGAGCATGGCCTGCCAGGTGATCGACTGGGCCATGCAGGTCCACGGCGGCGGCGGCATGTCCGACGACTTCCCGCTGGCCTACGCCTACGCCGGTGCGCGCACGCTGCGCTTCGCGGACGGCCCGGACGAAGTGCACCGCAATGCGATCGCCAAGTGGGAGCTGGGCAAGTACTCGGCCAACAAGACCGAAGCCGACATGCCTGTCACCCGCTTCTGATCTGTCTGCCCCCTCCCCTCCGGGAGAGGGTTGGGGCGAGGGCCGGCGGCGATCGATGCGCCCCGGCCCTTTTCACTTTCAGAGCTTCTTCTGCAGAAAAACCGCGTGCCCGAAGGCCGGGTCGAGCTGATAGCCGATGAAGCCCTCGCGCTCGTAGCTGCGCAGCGCGGGCGCATTGCCCGAGAGCACTTCGAGCGTGAGCTTGCAGGCGCCCCGCTTGCGCGCCTCCTGCTCCACCTGCGCGAACATGCGCTGCGCAACGCGCTGGCCACGATGGCTGGGCAGCACGACCACGTCGTGCACGTTGACCAGCGGCTTGCAGGCGAAGGTCGAGAAACCCTCGATGCAGTTGATCAATCCCACGGGCTTGTCGCCGTCGAAGGCCAGTACGCTGAAGGCTTGCGGGCGCGCCGCCAGCGCCGCGGGCAGGCCTTCGCGCACCGCGGCGTCGAGCGGGGTGCCGCCGCCGGCCGGATCTCGTGCATAGGTATCGAGCAGATCGACCATGGCTGCAGCCTGCGCAGCGTCGCGATAGTCCGCCACAAGGGTTTCGATGCTCATCGCGCCGGCTCCAGCGTCGCAGCGAGGCGCTTCGCGCAGGACTCGGCCTGCTTCGCATCGCGTGCTTCCACCATCACGCGCACCAGCGGCTCGGTGCCGCTCGCACGAATCAGCACGCGGCCTGCATCGCCCAGTTCGGCCTCGATGCGTTGCGTTTCGCTGGCCAGCGCCTTGTTGTCCTTCCAGTTCTGATCGGGTGCAATGCGTACGTTGATCAGGGTTTGGGGGAAGAGCGTGACGCCTTCAAGCAATTGCGCCACCGTCTTGCCGCTGCGCACGCAGGCCTGCAGCACCTGCAGTGCGCTCACGATGCCGTCGCCCGTGGTGTGGCGGTCGAGCGCCAGCAGATGGCCGGAGCCTTCGCCGCCAAGCAGCCAGCCGCGCTTGTCGAGCTCTTCGAGCACATAGCGGTCGCCGACCTTGGCGCGCACGAATTCGATCCCTTGGCCCCGCAACGCAACTTCGACGGCCTTGTTGGTCATGAGCGTGCCAACCACGCCCGCCGGCTTCTCGCCGCGCGCGATGCGCTCGGCCACCATCAGGTAGAGCAGTTCGTCGCCGTTGAAGAGACGCCCGGTGGCATCGACCAGTTGCAGGCGGTCGGCGTCGCCGTCGAGCGCGATGCCGTAGTCGGCCTCTTGCGCCGTCACGGCGGCGATCAATGCCTCGGGGTGGGTGGCGCCGAAGCCCTGGTTGATGTTGAGGCCGTCGGGTGCACAGCCGATGCTGGTCACTTCGGCACCCAGCTCATGGAACACATTGGGCGCCACCTGGTAGGCTGCGCCGTGCGCCGCATCGACCACGAGCTTCATGTCGCGCAGGGTCAAGTCGTTGGCGAATGTGCTCTTGCAGAACTCGATGTAACGCCCGGGCGCGTCGTTGAGGCGGCGCGCCTTGCCGAGATTGGCGGAGTCCACCCACACCGGCGCTTCTTCGAGCACAGCTTCCACCGCCAGCTCCCAGGCGTCGTCGAGCTTGCTGCCCTGGGCGCTGAAGAACTTGATCCCGTTGTCGGGAAAGGCGTTGTGGCTCGCGCTGATCACCACGCCAAGGCTGGCACGCTGCGCACGCGTGAGGTACGCCACGCCGGGCGTGGGCAGCGGACCCAGCAGCACCACGTCGACACCGGCCGAATTGAAGCCCGATTCGAGCGCCGATTCGAGCATGTAGCCGGAGATGCGGGTGTCCTTGCCGATCAGCACCGTGGGGCGCGACTGGCTCTTCTTGAGCACGCGGCCCACGGCATGCGCGAGGCGCAGCACGAAATCGGGCGTGATGGGCGATTGGCCGACGGTGCCGCGGATGCCGTCGGTGCCGAAGTATTTGCGGGTCATGGTGTTTGCTCTTGTGTTTGTTGTGGCTCTTCCGTCGCCTTCATGGCGCGCCATACCGCGAGGGCGGCGACCGTGTCGCGCACATCATGCACGCGCACCACGGCTGCGCCGCGGTCCACGGCCAGCACTGCGGCCGCGACGCTGGGCACGATGCGCTCGCCTGCGGCCTCGATGCCGGTGACTGCGCCGATCGACGACTTGCGCGACCAGCCCAGCAGCAGCGGATAGCCGGCCCCAAGCAGCTCGCGTTGCCGCCCCAGCAGGGCGAAATTCTGCGCCACGGTCTTGCCGAAGCCGACACCCGGGTCGAGCGTGACGCGCGAGGGATCGATCTGCAGCGCGCGAAGCTGCGCCACCTGCTCTGCCCAGAACGCCAGCACCCCGGGGATCACGTCGCCTTGCATCGGCGCGGCCTGCATGGTCTGCGGATCGCGATGCATGTGCATCAGGCAGATGCCGCACGACGGGTGTGCCGCCACGGCTTCGCGCGCGCCCGGCTGGCGCAGCGCCCAGATGTCGTTGACGATGTCCGCGCCCAGGTCGAGCACAGCGCGCATGACCTCGGGCTTGTAGGTGTCGATGGACAGCGGCACGTTCAGCTTCACGGCCTCTCGCACCACCGGGAGCACGCGCGCCAGCTCGGCGTCGAGTGGCACGGCGGGGCTGCCTGGGCGGGTGGATTCACCGCCGATATCGAGGATGTCGGCCCCCTCCTTCAGCAGTTGCTCGCAATGGTGCAACGCGGTCTCGGTGGAGCCATGCGCGCCGCCATCGGAGAAGGAGTCGGGCGTGACATTGACGATGCCCATCACGCGCGGCTGCGCAAGGTCGATCCTGAAGCGCGAGGTCTGCCAGACCGCACCTTGCAGTGCACCATGGAAAACGGGGCCAGAGGCCCCGTTGTTGCTTGGTATCAAGCCCACCTCAAGCGGCGGTCGGCGCCGGGTCGGGATTGACGGCCGGCGTGCCGCCACTGCCGCCGCTGCCCGACGGCGGGATGCGCGGCGTCCAGTCCTTGGGCGGACGCGGTGCGCGGCCGGCCATGATGTCGTCGAGCTGCTCGGAGTCGATGGTTTCCCATTCGAGCAGCGCCTTCGCCATCGCGTGCATCTTGTCGCTGTTCTCCTCGATCAGGCGGCGTGCCAGGGCGTACTGCTCGTCGATGATGCGGCGCACTTCGCCATCGACCTTTTCCATGGTCTGCTCGCTCATGTTCGTGGTCTTGGTGACCGAACGGCCGAGGAACACTTCGCCTTCGTTCTCGGCATAGACCATCGGGCCCAGCGCATCGGTCATGCCGTAGCGTGTGACCATGTCGCGGGCGATGGAGGTCGCGCGCTCGAAGTCGTTGCTGGCGCCGGTGGTCATCTGGTGCATGAACACTTCTTCGGCGATGCGGCCACCGAACAGCATGCTGATCTGGTTCAGCATGTACTCGCGGTCGTAGCTGTAGCGGTCCTGTGCCGGCAGGCTCATGGTCACGCCAAGCGCGCGGCCGCGCGGAATGATGGTGACCTTGTGCACCGGGTCGCACTTGGGCAGCAACTTGCCGATGAGGGCGTGGCCGGACTCGTGGTACGCCGTGTTGCGGCGCTCTTCCTCGGGCATGACCATGCTCTTGCGCTCGGGGCCCATGAAGATCTTGTCCTTGGCCTTCTCGAAGTCCTGCATCTCGACCACGCGCGCATTGCGGCGTGCGGCCATCAGGGCGGCTTCGTTGCAGAGGTTGGCCAGATCGGCGCCGGACATGCCTGGCGTGCCGCGGGCGATCACGCTCGGGTTCACGTCCTGGCCCAGCGGGACCTTGCGCATGTGCACGCCGAGGATCTGTTCGCGGCCGCGGATGTCGGGCAGCGTGACATACACCTGACGGTCGAAACGGCCCGGGCGCAGCAGTGCGGCGTCAAGAATGTCCGGACGGTTGGTGGCAGCCACCACGATCACGCCGAGGTTGGTTTCGAAACCATCCATCTCGACCAGCATCTGGTTCAAGGTTTGCTCGCGCTCGTCGTTGCCGCCGCCGAGGCCGGCACCGCGCTGGCGACCCACCGCATCGATTTCGTCGATGAAGATGATGCAGGGCGCGTTCTTCTTGGCGTTCTCGAACATGTCGCGGACACGGGCAGCGCCCACGCCGACGAACATTTCAACGAAGTCGGAACCCGAGATCGAAAAGAAGGGCACCTTGGCCTCGCCAGCGATCGACTTGGCCAGCAGCGTCTTGCCGGTGCCCGGAGGGCCGACCAGCAGCAGCCCGCGGGGAATGCGGCCACCGAGCTTCTGGAAGCGCTGCGGGTCCTTCAGGAAGTCGACGACTTCGCGGACTTCTTCCTTGGCCTCGTCGCAGCCTGCGACATCGGCGAAGGTCACCGTGTTGTTGTTCTCGTCCATCATGCGGGCTTTGCTCTTGCCGAAGCTGAACGCCCCGCCCTTGCCGCCGCCCTGCATCTGCCGCATGAAGTAGACCCAGACGCCGATCAGAAGCAGCATCGGCCCCCAGCTCACCAGCAGCGTCATGAGAAGCGAACTCTCTTCGCGCGGCTTGACGTCGAATTTGACGTTGTGGTCGATCAGGTCGCCCACGAGGCCGCGGTCGAGGACCGTGGCCGTCGTGCGGATCTTGCGATCGTCATTGGTGACGGCGACGATCTCGCCGCCGCCGGCACCCTCGGGGATGACGGCGCTCTTGATCTGGTTGTTCCGAACCTGGTCGAGAAACTCGGAGTAGCTGACTGCTCCCGAGCCGACGCCACCGCGGGTGTCGAACTGCTTGAACACAGTGAACAACACCATGGCAATGACGAGCCATACGGCAACTTTGGAAAACCACTGATTGTTCAAACGAAGCTCCAGTCGAAAGCGCGTGACGGGAATATGAAAAAACGCGCTGAGGGTACGCAATTGCGCCCCATTTTAGGCTTTTCAAGCTGCGAAAAGCGGGCATTTCCCTAAAGCAGCCATAGCCTGACAAGGGTTTGCGCTCCCTGCGGGCTTATGGCAACAAGGTATCAAGGCGTATCCGGCGCCTTCAACCCCATCCCGACAAGGAAGGTCTCGGACGATTTGTCGCGCGAAGCCTTGGGCTTGAACGGCTTCACGATGCGGAAATTGGCCTTGAACAGCTTCACCAGCTCGTCATAGCCGCTGCCGTGGAAAAGCTTGGCCACCAGCGCTCCTTCGGGCTTCAGATGGTGCTGGGCGAAGTCGATTGCAAGCTCGATCAGGTGGGCGACACGGGCGGCGTCGGCCGAATGGATGCCCGAAAGATTGGGCGCCATGTCCGAGACCACCAGGTCGGCCTTCCGGCCCGCCAGCACGCCCAGGACCTGCTCCAGCAGCTCCGCCTCGCGGAAGTCGCCCTGGAGGAAGGTCACGCCCTCGATGGGCTCCATCGGCAGGATGTCGAGCGCGATGATGGTGCCGTTCAGTTCGCCAGCCGCGGCGCCGCCGGGTGACATGCGCCGCCGCAGGTACTGGCTCCAGGCTCCCGGGGTGGAGCCCAGGTCGACCACCAGCTGGCCCGGCTTGACCAGCCCCAGCGACTCGTCGATCTCCTTGAGCTTGTAGGCAGCGCGTGCGCGATACCCCTCCCGCGTGGCCAATTTCACGTACGGATCATTGATGTGGTCGTGAAGCCAGGCTTTGTTGACTTTTTTGCTTTTTGCTTTGGTGCTCATTGGTAACCTCTGTGCTCCGCACTGCGGTATTCGCCTTGGGAACGGCCCGGCGGCTCAAGAGGTGCTTTCTACCCTCGATAATACGGGGATGCCCGCCATTCAACTTACCCCTGCCGAGCGCAAGGTGCACCGCGCCGAAGCTCACCACCTGGATCCGATCGTCATGGTCGGTGGAGACGGGCTCACCCCTGCCGTTAAAAAAGAGGCCGACGCGGCCCTCAAGGCCCACGGCCTGATCAAGGTTCGCGTCTTCTCCGACGACCGCCTCGCCCGCGACGCCATGCTGCGCGAGCTCGCCGAGGAACTCGACGCCGCCCCGATCCAGCACATCGGCAAGCTGCTGGTGCTGTGGCGCCCGAAGCCCGAAAAGGAGCGCACGGTCGATGAAGACCGCATGCCCGGCCCGCGCGACGTGAAGATCGTGAAATACAGCAAGCGCGGCGGCCAGCGCCCCGAAATCAAGACCCTGCGCGTGCTCGGCAACCAGCGGCTCACCCCCGGCGGCACCATCAAGCGCGCCAAGGCGAAGCGGCCGCTGTCGGCCAAGAAGCGCAACCAGGCGGACTGAACTTGGCGCCAGCGCAAGGCGCCCAGCGCCATATCCTCTGCATGAAGTGGGGCACCAAGTACGGCCCCGAATACGTCAACCGCCTTTACGCGATGGTGCGCCGCAACCTCAGCGGCGACTTCAAGTTCGTGTGCCTGACGGATGACGGCAACGGCATTCGCCCCGAAGTGACCTGCCTGCCGATTCCCCCGCTGAATCTTCAGCTGGCCCCCGGCCAGCGCGATGGCGCCTGGAAGAAGCTCACGACCTTCGAGCAGGACCTGCACGGCCTGCGCGGCACCGCCCTGTTCCTGGACGTCGATGTGGTGATCGTCGGCAGCCTCGACGCCTTTTTCGAGCAACCCGGCGAGTTCCTGATCATTCACGACTATGCCCGCCCCTGGCGGCGCGAGCGGATCACCGGGAATTCATCGGTCTACCGCTTCGAGCTGGGCGCCCACGCCGACGTGCTGGCGTATTTCCGCGCCAACATGGACAAGGTGCAGGCCGACTACCGCAACGAGCAGACCTACCTGTCCGACATGCTGCACAAGCAGGGCAAGCTCTCCTACTGGCCCGAGGCCTGGTGCCCGAGCTTCAAGTACCACGGCATCCCGACCTGGCCGACCAACTACTGGGAAGAGCCCTTCGTCCCGGAGGACGCGCGCATCATGGTGTTCCATGGCGAGTGCAACCCCCCCGACGCACTGGCGGGCAGGCGCAACCGGGCCTTTCGCTATATCCGGCCCGCGAGCTGGGTCGCGAAATTCTGGAAAGAATGAATGTGTGGATGGCGGCGAAGGCCGCCATCGCCGTTCAGCGCGGCGCGCGAGCGCCCATGCGCCAGAGCAGCACACCGGTGCACAACCACTGCATGACATACATGCCGCTGCCGACGGCATGCCACAGCTTGAGGTTCTCGCGCGCCAGAATGCGCGGCGCCACGGCGTACTGCTGAAGCAGCGCCAGCAGCAACGCCCCGAGAATCAGGAAGATCGCCGTCAGCGCGGGCCCATCCATGCGCTCGTCGGCCTTGGCCCGGAAATGAATCAGCAGGATCAGGCCACAGCCGATCGCAACCCAGCTTTGCGCCTCGAACAGCTGGCCGGCGAAATTACCCGCCACGGCGGGATTGCCAAGCCTGGCGAACAGCATCGGCACCACCAGGAAACCGATCGTCGTGAGGCTGCCCCACCAGAAGGCGGCCAGCAACAAGGCAAGGCGGTCCTTCATCGGAAGATCAAAGGTAGCGGACGCCCACGATCTCGTAGCGCTTGAGTCCGCCTGGAGCCTGCACCTCGGCGGTGTCGCCCTCTTCCTTGCCGATCAGCGCGCGCGCGATCGGGCTGGAGATGTTGATGAGGCCGAGCTTCAGGTCGGCTTCGTCCTCGCCCACGATCTGGTACTTGACGGCCTCGCCCGACTCTTCTTCCTCGAGCTCCACCGTCGAACCGAACACCACCTTGCCGCCCGCATCGAGCTCTGTCGGATCGATGATCTGCGCGGCCGAGAGCTTGCCTTCGACTTCCTGGATACGGCCTTCGATGAAGCCCTGGCGGTCCTTGGCGACCTCGTACTCGGCGTTCTCGCTCAGGTCGCCCTGCGCACGCGCTTCGGAGATCGCGTTGATGACCCAGGGGCGGTCCACGGTCTTGAGCTGGTGCAGCTCGGCGCGCAGCTTTTCGGCACCGCGCTTGGTGATTGGAATGGTGGCCATGTTTGGTTCTCCATAAAGCGAAACCGCCGAACGATGCCGTTCGGCGGTCGATTGGGGGACAGGATCAGACGAGATTGCGTCCGGTCAGCCGGCTCAGGATGGCGAGCGGGCTCGAATCTGGATTGTATTGCTTCGAAGCGGCCAGATGAAGGGTCTGCTCGAGCATGTACTGGCCCGCCATGACGGCGTGCGAGGTCTGGTCGGAGAAACACACCCACACCGAGCCCGGCGGGAACTTGGCGGTTTCCTGCGGCGAGTTTTCCTGGTACGCCATGTCCGACTTCATGCCGTCGTGCAGCTGAAGCATGAGGTGGTCGTACTCACTGCGGAAGGACTTGGTCACGCGCAGCGCGCGCAGCAGCCTGGCCTGCCAGCGCACATAGGGCTTGGCGCGCGGCAGGAAGCGCCTGGCGATGTCCTCGAAAGGCTCGCCCACGCGCCACACGCGCGGTGCGCCGTCTGGATTGACGTTGGTGAACACGCGCAGGATGCGCTCGCCGTAGTTGGGCCGCGACGGGAACGCATCGACGTGCAGCCGACGATCGTCCGCACGCCAAGACTGCACGCGCGTCTCGACCTGCGCCGGCCGGTAGCTGGTCGGCGCAAGGCGCAAGGCCGACGTGTAGTGCGGCAGCAAGCCGTGGATCAGTTGCTGGGCTTGCGCCCGGAACCGCCCGACCATCGCGGCCGCCGCGCGCTGCACCGCTTCGTCGCCGACCACGCCCTTGAGCTTGCCGTTGGCATCGAGGCTGATGTTGCGCACGTCGGGCGACAGCAGGCTGGGCGTCAGCAGGCTGCGTTCTTCAGGCAGCAGCTCGAAGCCCAGGCGCGGGAAGTACAGCACCTTGCCGGCTTCCAGTTCCGCGATCCACGCCTCGTTGGGCGTGGCCGCGTTCCAGTCGGCAAGGTCCAGTTCGACGAGCTGGGTTTCCATGACGCTCAGGCCGCAGCCAGCTGCGCGTGCATCTCCTGCACCGAGATCACGCCGAGCTCGTCCATGAAGCCCATGCCCTCGACCGCAGCTTCAGCGCCGAAGATCGTGGTGAACGTGGTCACGCGCGCCAGCAGCGCCGAGGTGCGGATCTGCCGCGAATCGGTGATCGCGTTGCGGCGCTCTTCCACCGTGTTGATGACCAGGGCGATCTCGTTGTTCTTGATCATGTCCACGATGTGCGGGCGGCCTTCGGTCACCTTGTTCACCGTCGCGCATTCGATGCCCGCGGCGTTGATGGCTGCGGCCGTGCCCTTGGTCGCGATCAGCTCGAAGCCCAGCTTCGCCAGACCGCGCGCCACTTCGACCGCACGTGCCTTGTCGTTGTTCTTCACCGAGATGAAGACCTTGCCCGACTTCGGCAGGTGCGTGCCGGCGCCGAGCTGCGACTTCACGAAGGCTTCGCCGAAGGTCTTGCCCACGCCCATCACTTCGCCGGTCGACTTCATCTCGGGGCCGAGGATGGTGTCCACGCCCGGGAACTTGACGAACGGAAACACGGCTTCCTTGACGCTGAAGTACGGTGGCGTGACTTCCTTCGTCACGCCCTGCGACGCGAGCGACTGGCCCGCCATGCAGCGTGCCGCCACCTTGGCGAGCTGGATGCCGGTGGCCTTGCTCACGTAGGGCACGGTGCGGGAGGCGCGCGGATTCACTTCGAGCACGTAGATGACGTCCTTGCCATCCTTCTGCTGGATCGCGAACTGCACGTTCATCAGGCCGACCACGTTGAGCGCCTTCGCCATCGCGGCGCTCTGGCGCTTCAACTCGGCAATGGTTTCCGCGTTCAGGCTGTAGGGCGGCAGCGAGCAGGCGGAGTCGCCCGAGTGCACGCCGGCCTGCTCGATGTGTTCCATCACGCCGCCGATCAGCGTGGCGCCTTCGGCGTCGCGGATGCAGTCGACGTCGCATTCGACCGCGTCATTGAGGAAGCGGTCAAGCAGCACCGGCGAATCATTGCTGACCTTCACGGCCTCGCGCATGTAGCGTTCGAGGTCGCGCTGCTCGTGCACGATTTCCATCGCACGGCCGCCGAGCACGTAGCTCGGGCGCACCACCAGCGGATAACCGAGGGCCGCAGCCTTTTCGAGCGCTTCGGGTTCGGTGCGCGCCGTGGCATTCGGCGGCTGGCGCAGGCCCAGCTCATGCAGCAGCTTCTGGAAGCGCTCGCGGTCTTCGGCCGCATCGATCATGTCGGGCGAAGTGCCGATGATCGGCACGCCGTTGGCTTCGAGGTCGAGCGCGAGCTTGAGCGGCGTCTGGCCGCCGTACTGCACGATCACGCCGAGCGGCTTTTCCTTGTCGACGATCTCGAGCACGTCTTCGAGCGTGAGCGGCTCGAAGTACAGGCGATCGGACGTGTCGTAGTCGGTCGACACGGTCTCGGGGTTGCAGTTGACCATGATGGTCTCGTAGCCGTCCTCGCGCATGGCGAGCGCGGCGTGCACGCAGCAGTAGTCGAACTCGATGCCCTGGCCGATGCGGTTGGGACCGCCGCCGAGCACCATGATCTTCTTCTTGTCCGTCGGGTCGGCTTCGCACTCGTCCTCGTAGGTCGAGTACATGTAGGCCRTGTTGGTCGCGAACTCGGCCGCGCAGGTGTCCACGCGCTTGTAGACCGGGCGCACGCCCAGGGCGCGGCGCTTCTCGCGGATCGCGGTGTCGGTGGTCTTGAGCTGCTTGGCGAGGCGGCGGTCGGAGAAGCCCTTCTTCTTCAGCGCGAGCAGCGTGTCCTTGTCGATGTCGGCCAGCGACTTGGTTTCCAGCTCGAGCTCGATCTTCACGATCTCTTCGATCTGCACCAGGAACCACGGGTCGATCTTGGTCAGCGCGAACACTTCGTCCACGCTCAGGCCCATGGCGAAGGCATCGCCCACGTACCAGATGCGCTCGGGACCCGGCTCGCCGAGTTCCTTCTCGAGCACTTCGCGGTCCTGTGTCTTCTCGTTGAGGCCGTCGACGCCCACTTCGAGGCCGCGCAGCGCCTTCTGGAACGACTCCTGGAAGGTACGGCCCATGGCCATCACCTCGCCCACCGACTTCATCTGCGTGGTGAGGCGCGAATCGGCCTGCGGGAATTTTTCGAACGCGAAACGCGGGATCTTGGTGACCACGTAGTCGATCGACGGCTCGAACGACGCGGGCGTGGCGCCACCGGTGATTTCGTTGCGCAGCTCGTCGAGCGTGTAGCCCACGGCCAGCTTGGCCGCGACCTTGGCGATCGGGAAGCCCGTGGCCTTGGAGGCCAGCGCCGAGGAGCGCGAGACGCGCGGATTCATCTCGATGACGACCATGCGGCCGTCCTTCGGGTTGATGGAGAACTGCACGTTCGAGCCACCGGTGTCGACGCCGATCTCGCGCAGCACGGCCAGCGAGGCGTTGCGCAGGATCTGGTATTCCTTGTCGGAGAGCGTCTGTGCCGGTGCCACGGTGATCGAGTCGCCGGTGTGCACGCCCATCGGGTCGAGATTTTCGATCGAGCAGACGATGATGCAGTTGTCGGCCTTGTCGCGCACGACTTCCATCTCGTACTCTTTCCAGCCGAGCAGCGACTCTTCGATCAGCAGCTCGTTGGTCGGCGAGGCTTCGATGCCGCGCTTGCAGATGGTCTCGAACTCGTCGGGGTTGTAGGCGATGCCGCCGCCGGTGCCGCCAAGCGTGAAGCTCGGGCGGATCACGGTGGGGAAGCCGAGCGTCTTCTGCACGGCCCAGGCTTCGTCCATCGTGTGCGCGATGCCGGAGCGCGCCGAGCCGAGGCCGATCTTGGTCATCGCGTCCTTGAACTTCAGGCGGTCTTCGGCCTTGTCGATGGCTTCGGGCGTGGCGCCGATCAGTTCAACCGGTTTGTTGGTGGCCGCGCCGGTGTACTTGTCGAGCACGCCGTTGCGCCAGAGGTCGAGTGCGCAGTTGAGCGCGGTCTGGCCGCCCATGGTCGGCAGGATCGCGTCGGGGCGCTCCTTGGCGATGATCTTCTCGACCGTTTGCCAGGTGATCGGCTCGATGTAGGTGACGTCGGCCGTGGCCGGGTCGGTCATGATCGTCGCGGGGTTGCTGTTGATCAGGATGACCTTGTAGCCCTCTTCGCGCAGCGCCTTGCAGGCTTGCACGCCGGAGTAGTCGAACTCGCAGGCCTGGCCGATGATGATCGGGCCGGCGCCGATGATGAGAATGGATTTGAGGTCTGAGCGCTTGGGCATCTTATTTGTCCTTGGTGAAACCGATGCCGCGGCGGCTGTAGGCCCCCGGCTTCGGTTCATCCATCAGTTGATGGATCGCGGTGAATACATCGCGAAAGTTCTGGTCGTATCGCTGTTCCAGCGCGTTCAGCTTGCGTTTGAGATCGGCGTGCTCCGACAGCATGCTGCGCAGCTTGACGAAGGTACGCATGATCTCGATGTTGACGGCCACGGCGCGTTCGCTGCGCAGCACGCTCGACAACATGGCAACGCCCTGTTCGGTGAAGGCCACGCTTCGGTAGCGTGCGCCGCCCGAACCTGGTTTCTCCGGCTTTGAGATCACAAGTTGTGATCTCAAATTCTCGAGGTCCTGGTTCTCCAGGGTGAAAGCGAAATCCGCGGGAAAACGATCGAGGTTGCGGCGCATGGCCTGCAACAACACCCGGGTCTCGACGCCATAGAGCGCAGCAAGGTCCTGCGCCAGCATGACCTTGAGGCCACGCAGCACATAGATCTTGCCCTCGGCATCGCGCAAGGCGGCGATGACCGAGACGTCGAGCACCGCGGGTGCATCAGCCACGTGCCTGCTCCATGAGCGCCGTGAAGCGGTCGAACAGGTAGCCGATGTCGTGCGGGCCCGGCGATGCTTCGGGATGGCCCTGGAAGCAGAACGCGGGCTTGTCGGTGCGTGCGAGGCCCTGCAGCGTGTTGTCGAACAGGCTGATGTGGGTGGGACGCAGGTTGGCCGGCAGCGACTTCTCGTCGACCGCGAAGCCATGGTTCTGGCTGGTGATGCTCACGCGGCCGTTGTCGAGGTCCTTCACAGGATGGTTCGCGCCGTGATGGCCGAACTTCATCTTGAAGGTCTTCGCGCCCGAGGCCAGCGCCATGATCTGGTGGCCCAGGCAGATGCCGAAGGTGGGAATGCCGGTTTCGATCAGTTCCTTGACAGCGTTGATGGCGTAGTCGCAGGGCTCCGGGTCACCGGGACCGTTGGCCAGGAAGATGCCATCGGGTTTGAGCTTGAGCACGTCGGCCGCGGGCGTTTGCGCCGGCACCACGGTGATGCGGGCGCCGCGCTGGGCGATCATGCGCAGGATGTTCTTCTTGACGCCGTAGTCGAAGGCCACGACGTGGAACTTCGGCGTGATCTGCACGCCGTAGCCCGCGCCCAGCTTCCACTCGGTTTCGGTCCATTCGTAGGTCTGCTGAACAGACACCACCTTGGCGAGGTCGAGGCCGGACATGCTCGGTGCGGCCTTGGCCGCCGCAATGGCCTTGTCGATCAACGCCTGCGTAACCGCTTCACCCTCGGCCAGGCCCAGGATGCAGCCGTTCTGCGCGCCGTGGGTGCGTAGGTGGCGCGTGAGCTTGCGGGTGTCGATGTTCGCGATGGCTACTGTTTTGCCGGCCACGAGGTATTCGCTCAGCGTGGCGGTCTTGCGGAAGTTGGAGGCGACGAGGGGCAGGTCCTTGACGATCAGGCCCGCGGCATGGATCTTGTCGGCTTCGATGTCTTCACCGTTGACGCCGTAGTTGCCGATGTGCGGATACGTCAATGTGACGATCTGCTGGCAGTAGCTCGGGTCGGTGAGGATTTCCTGGTAACCGGTCATGGCGGTGTTGAACACCACTTCACCGGTCGTGGAGCCGGCGGCTCCGATCGAATTGCCTTGAAAGACCGTGCCGTCTGCGAGCGCCAGGATGGCGGGCGGGAAACTTCCCTTGAGAGACAAAAGCACTGGGTTCTCCGGATGGTTACGGTCGCCCGGAGCCCCAGGCGCGTTGCCTGCGGACTGCTGCTTAAGGGGATTTTGGCGTTAAAGGCGGCCGGGCGACGCTATTGCGAGTAAGCCCCCGATTGTAGCTCGGACTGAGGCCCTATTCGGGCTGGAGGGCCGCGCCGCTTGCGTGCAGGCAGATGGCAGCGGCTGCCGCCACGTTGAGGGATTCTTCGCCGCCGGGTTGGGCGATGCGAATGTGGTGGGTCGCGCGGGCTTCCAGGGCGGGTGAAACGCCCTGCCCTTCATGGCCCATCAGCCAGGCGCAAGGGTGCGGCAAACGGGCTTTGTGGAGCCATTCACCATGGTGCGAGCTGGTCGCGACCAGGGGAATCGTCAACGCATCGAGCGCGTCGGCTTCCACGCCTTCGATCAGCCGCAGGCCGAAATGGGCGCCCATGCCGGCGCGCAGCACTTTCGGTGCCCACAGCGCAGCCGTGCCCTTGAGTGCGATCACCTGGGTGAAGCCGAAGGCGGCCGCGCTGCGCAGGATGGAACCGGCGTTGCCGGCATCCTGCAGGCGGTCGAGCACCACGCTCGGCGCGTCGGGGATCAGTTCCGGCCGCGCCGGCAGGTCGAGCACGAAGCCCATCGGTGCTGGTGACTCCAGGCCGCTGGCACCGCGCAGCAGATCGTCGCTGACCACTACCGTTTTGATAGCACTTGCAGCCCATTCGGCGGGGGCCGTCGGCCAGAAAGATTCCGAAAACACCGCAATCGCCGGTTTCACGCCGCGCGCCAGCGCCGCCCGGCAAAGGTGATCGCCTTCGAGCCAGATGCGGCGCAGCTTGCGGTAGGCGCCCGGGTCTTGAGCCAGCTTGCGCAGGTCCTTGAGCAGCGGGTTGTCGCGCGAGCTGATGTGGTTCGCGCCGGGATCGGTGGTCATCGGTTCAGGGCGCGGCGCGCAGGTCGAGGTGCACGGTCTCGACCGTTGCGAACACCACAGGCGCGGCCTCGACGACCAAGGTGGCGGCTGCAGTCCGCGCCAGCGCCGCCGCCACCGGACTGAACGACCTGCGGTGATGCACACAAGCACCATGGCGCTGCAGCGCCTCGAGGTGCTCCGGTGTGCCGTAGCCCTTGTGGCCGGCAAAGCCGTAGTGCGGAAACTCGGTATGCAGTTGCTCGCACAGCCGGTCGCGGTGCACCTTGGCCAGGATCGACGCCGCTGAAATCGCCTTGACCCGCGCATCGCCCTTGACGATGGCTTCGGCCAGCACATCGAGCGTCGGCAGGCGGTTGCCGTCGACCAGCACCTTGGTCGGCTTCAGGCGCAAACCCTCGACCGCACGGCGCATCGCGAGCATGGTGGCCTGCAGGATGTTGTGGGTGTCGATTTCCTCGACGCTCGCCTGCGCGATCGAGCAGCACAGGGCCTTGGCCAGGATCTGGTCATGCAGGCGTTCGCGCTGCAGGGCGGTGAGGGTCTTGGAATCGGCCAGTCCGCGGATCGGCCGCTGGTCGTCGAGGATCACGGCGGCGGCCACCACGGGGCCGGCCAGCGGGCCGYGGCCCGCCTCATCGACACCCGCGAGCAGGCCTGGCGCATCCCACACCAGTGGGGCCTGCTCAGCCTTCAAGAACTTTCTGGATCGCATCGGCGCAAAGTGTCGGCGTATCGCGCTGCAATTGCACGTGCAGCTCGGAAAATCTTTGTTGCAACGCCTGCGTCTTTTCAGGCGCATCGAGCCAGGCCAGCGTGGCCTGGGCCAGCGCCTCGGGCGTGGCGGCTTCCTGCAGCAGCTCGGGCACCACGAACTCGCGGCACAGGATGTTGGGCAGGCCGACCCAGGGCTGCAGCTGCTTGCGCTGCATCAGGCGCCACGAGAGCCCGTTCATGTTGTAGGCGATGACCATCGGCCGCTTGAACAGCGCCGCCTCGAGCGTGGCGGTGCCGCTGGCGATCAGCGTGACGTCGCAGGCCGCGAGTGCGGCGTGCGACTGGCCGTCGAGCAGCTTCACCCGGCCCATCATGCCGCTGGCCTGCAACAGGGCTTCGACCTCCGCGCGCAGCCCCGGCAGGATGGGGGCCACGAACTGGAGCGTCGGCCGCGCCTTCTGCATCCGGGCAGCAGCCTCGAAGAAGCGGGCGGCCAGGTAGCGAATCTCGGAGCGGCGGCTGCCGGGCAGCAAGGCGACGACCTGCGCATCGGGCGCCAGGCCCAGCGCGGCGCGCGCTGCGGCACGGTCGGGCGTCATCGGGATCACGTTGGCAATCGGGTGGCCCACGTAGCTCGCGGCCACGCCCTGCTTTTCCAGCAGCTCGGGCTCGAACGGAAAGATGCACAGCACATGGTCGGCCGCAGCCCGGACCCTCTGGATGCGCTCTGGGCGCCAGGCCCAGATCGAGGGGCAGATGAAATGAACGGTCTTGATCCCCTGGCTGCGCAGCCCGGCTTCGAGATCGAGATTGAAATCGGGCGCATCGACACCGATGAACAATTCGGGCCGTTCGCGCAGCAACCGGGCCTTGAGCTGGCGGCGGATGCCGGCGATTTCGGCGTAATGCCGCAGCACCTCGATGTAGCCGCGCACCGCGAGTTTTTCTTGCGGCCACCAACTCTGGAAGCCGTGCGCGAGCATCCGGGGTCCACCGATGCCTGCCGTCTGGAGCGCGGGCCAGCGGGCCTGCAGGCCGTCGAGAAGAAGCCCCGCGAGCAAGTCGCCGGAAGCTTCACCCGCGACCAGCGCGAAGCGTCGCTGCTCGTCCTTGCTCATCGCCATCGTTTCAACGCGCGATGCCGCGCGTCGAACCGGCGATGAAGGATTCCATCAGCGCGACGTCTTCGGCGGCCTCCGGCATTTCGGTGACCAGCGCCTGGATGCCGGCGCGCGCCTCTTCGAGCGTCTTGCCCTGCCGGTACAGCAGGCGATGCATCTGCTTGACCGCCGCGAGCCGTTGCGCCGAGAAATCGCGCCGGCGCAGGCCCACGACGTTGAAGCCGCGAACCGCCAACGGATTGCCGTCGACCAGCATGAATGGCGGCACGTCCTGCGACACCGCGCTCGCGAAGCCGACCATGGCGTGGGCGCCAACCGAAACGAACTGGTGAATGCCGGTTAGGCCGCCGATCGTGACCCAGTCCGCCAGGTGCACGTGCCCGGCCAACGTGGTCTGGTTGGCCAGCGTGGTGTGGTTGTCGACACGGCAGTCGTGCGCGATGTGCGTGTACGCCATGATCCAGTTGTCATGGCCCACGCGTGTCACACCCCCTGCCCCCGGCACGCCGAGGTTGAAGGTGCAGAACTCGCGAATGACGTTGCGGTCGCCGATGACGAGCTCGGTGGGCTCGCCCGCGTATTTCTTGTCCTGCGGTATGGCGCCGAGYGACGAGAACTGGAAGATCCGGTTGTCGCGCCCGATGGTGGTGCGCCCCTCGATCACGCAGTGCGCGCCGATGGTGGTGCCCGCCCCGACCCGCACGTGCGGGCCGATCACGGTATAGGGCCCGACCGACACCGAGGCATCAAGTTGGGCCTGGGGGTCGACGAGCGCTGTCGAATGAACCTGGGTCATGCCTTGTCGTAACAACGGCCGGATCAGCTGATCTGGCGCATGGCGCACATCAGCGTGGCTTCGCAGGCGAGCTCGCTGCCTACCAGCGCCCGGCCCTTGAACTTCGAAATACCGGCCTTCATGCGTTCGATCTCGACTTCGAGCGTGAGCTGGTCGCCGGGTTCCACGGGCCGCTTGAAGCGCGCGCCGTCGATGGCGGCAAAGTAATAGACGGTGTTGTCGTCCGGCACGATGTCGAGCGAATGGAACGACAGCAGCGCGGCGGCCTGCGCCATGGCTTCGAGCATCAGCACCCCCGGCATCACCGGACGGTGCGGGAAGTGGCCGTTGAAGAACGGCTCGTTCATCGTCACGTTCTTGAGCGCCGTGATGCGCTTGCCCTTTTCCATGTCGAGCACGCGGTCCACCAGCAGGAACGGGTAGCGGTGAGGCAGCAGCTTGAGGATTTGGTGGATATCGAGCGTCGTCGTCATGATTTTCTGTTCCTGCATCGTCGTCATTTTTTCGAGGGAGCCTTCTCCAGCGCCTTCAGTCGTTCGCGCAGGCTGTGCAACTGCTTGAGCGTTGCTGCATTTTTTTCCCAGCTCGCATTGTCATCGATGGGAAACATACCGGTGTACTGGCCGGCCTTGTGAATGGAGCGTGTCACCACGGTCGCGGCGGAAACGTGCACGCCGTCGGCCACCGTCAGGTGGCCCAGCACGATGGCGCCGCCGCCGAAAGTGCAATTGGCGCCGATGACGGCGCTGCCGGCCACACCGACGCAGCCCGCCATGGCGGTATTCTTGCCGACGCGCACGTTGTGGCCGATCTGGATCAGGTTGTCGAGCTTGACGCCGTCCTCGATCACCGTGTCGTCGAGCGCGCCGCGGTCGATGCAGGTGTTGGCGCCGATTTCCACGTCGTTGCCGATGCGCACCGCGCCCAGCTGCTCGATCTTGACCCAGGCGCCCTGGTGCAGCGCGAGGCCGAAGCCATCGGCGCCGATCACCACGCCGGGATGCAGCAGGCAGCGCTCGCCGATCGTGCAGCCTTCGCTGACCGTCACGCGCGACTTCAGCACGGAACCTGCGCCGATGCGTGCGCCCCGCTCCACCACACAGAGCGCGCCGATGCGCGCGGTGGCATCGACCTGGGCCTCGGCGTGGATCACGGCGGTGGGATGGATGAAATCGGCCTCCGGACGCGCATGGTGCGCCTTCCAGAGCTGCGTCAGGCGCGCAAAGTAAAGGTACGGATCGGGCGTGACGATGAACGCGCCGCGCGCCGCAGCCGCCTCCTGCATGGCGGGCGACACGATCACGCAAGCGGCCTTCGAAACCGCCAATTCCTGCTGGTACTTGGGATGGCTCAGGAAACTGAGCGCATCGGGCTGTGCGTTCTGGAGCGGCGAAAGCCGCTCGATGGACAGCGTGGCGTCTCCATGAAGCTCGCCCCCCAGGGCGTCAACGATGGCTCCGAGCTGCAGCGACACGCCGGTTCGCGGCGTTACTTGCCGGCCGCGGGCGCTGAAGAGCCGACCGACGCGTTCAGCGCCTTGATCACCTTGTCGGTGATGTCGTGCTTCGGATTGATGTAGATCGCTTCCTGCAGGATGGCGTCGTACTTTTCGGCCTCGGCCACCTGCTTCACGACGCGGTTGGCACGCTCGTAGACCTGCTGGAGCTCTTCGTTCTTGCGCGCATTGAGGTCTTCCTGGAACTCGCGGCGGCGACGCTGGAAATCGCGATCCTGGTCGACCAGCGCCCGCTGGCGCGTGGCGCGCTGGCTTTCGGACAGGGTCGGCGCTTCGCGCTCGAACTTCTCCGAGGCCGTCTTCAATGCGTCGCCCTGCGTGGTCAGATCCTTCTCGCGCTTGAGAAACTCGGCTTCGAGCTTCGCCTGGGCAGCCTTGGCCGGCTGCGCTTCGCGCAGCACGCGATCCGGATTGACGAAACCTATGCGAAAGGTTTCCTGCGCCTGGGCAGGCGCAGCAACGAACACGAGAGCGGGGATCAACAACGCGCCTGCCGCGGCGCGAATCAAATGCTTCATTTAGAAAGACGTTCCGATCTGGAATTGCAAGCGCTGGATTCTATCCTTCGGGATCACGACAGCAGGCAATCCCGTTACTGGATTCGTCCCCATTACTTCCTTTTGGGACATGACGGGGAAGGCATAAGCCAGGCGCAGCGGGCCGAGCGGCGAGATCCAGCTGATCCCAAGGCCGACAGAGGCGCGCAACTTCTTCTGCGCCTTCCACTGCTCGTCCGTCAGGCCTGCAGCACGCGAACCGAACACATTGCCGATGTCGAAAAAGCCGTAGAGACGCAGGGTGCGGTCGTTGCCGGCGCCCGGGAACGGCGTGCTGAGTTCAGCGTTGAAGACCGCCTTCTTGGTGCCGCCCAGTGCGGCGCCTTCGGTCTGGCCGATCAGCGGCACGTCGCGCGGACCGAGCGAGTTCTGTTCGAAACCGCGGACCGAGCCCAGGCCACCTGCGTAGAAGTTCTTGAAGATCGGGTAGACCTTGCCGCCAAGGGCCTTCGCGTAGCCCACGTCGCCGTTGATGGCGAAGGTGTATTGCTTGTTGATCGCGAAGAACTGCTGGTACTGGTAGTTCGTCTTGATGTACTTCATGTCGCCAGCGGCGCCAAGCTCGAGATTGGCACGCTGCAGGCGCCCGGTGGTCGGAACCAGCGCACTGTCGCGGCTGTCGCGGCCCCAGCCGACGGTCAGCGGCACGCCCCAGACGCTCTTCTGGTCGCACTCGGTCACGAACAGGCCGCTGGCATCCCTCTGGCACTGGAAGTAGCGGAGGTAGGACGCCGGCGTGAAGAGCCCCGAGAACGACGTCGACTTGTTCGGGTCGAACGCATACCGCTCGAGGCCGACACCAAAGAACACGGTGTCGACTTCGCTGAACGGCACGCCGAAACGGATGGACGCACCTTGGTTGACCAGCTTGTAGTCGCCATCGATGTTCGTCGAGTACGGACGCGTCGTCGTGTGATAGACGCTGATCGTGCGCGAGATGCCGTCCTTCGTGAAATACGGGTCGGTGGTGGTCAGCGACAGCGTACGGTTGTACTTGCTGGTGTTGACCTGCACGCCCAGGAAATTACCGGAGCCGAACACGTTCTCCTGCGAGATGCCGAAGGTCAGCGCGACCTTTTCCGCGCTCGAGTAGCCGGCGCCGAGTTGCAGGCTGCCGGTGGGTTTTTCGGCCACGTTGACGGTCAGGTCCACCTGGTCGGGCGAACCGGGCACTTCCTGGGTTTCGACGTTCACTTCGGTGAAGAAGCCCAGGCGGTCCACGCGGTCGCGCGAGAGCTTGATCTTGTCGCCGTCGTACCAGGAGGCTTCGAACTGACGGAACTCGCGGCGGATCACTTCGTCGCGGGTCTTGTTATTGCCGCCAACGGAGACACGGCGCACATAGACGCGGCGCGATGGCTCGGCCTGCAGTGTGAGCGTGACGCGGTTGTTGACGCGGTCGATGTCGGGACGCGCCTGCACGCGGGCGAACGCATAGCCGAAGGTGCCGAAATAGTCGTTGAAGGCCTTGGTGGTCTCCGTGACCTGCTCGCCGTTGTAGGGCTCGCCCGGCTTGATCGTGATCAGCGACTTGAACTCGTCGTCGCGGCCAAGGAAGTTGCCGTCGAGCTTGACGCCCGCCACCACGAACTTCTCGCCCTCGGTGATGTTGACCGTCACCGACAGGTCCTTGCGGTCCGGCGAGATGGCGACCTGCGTCGAATCGATGCGGAACTCGAGATAGCCGCGCGTGATGTAGTACGAGCGCAGCGTTTCGAGGTCGGCGTTGAGCTTGGCGCGCGAGTACTGGTTCGACTTGGTGTACCAGCTCATGAAGCCACCGCTGTCCTGGTCGAACAGGCTCAGCAGCGTCGATTCGCTGAAGGCCTTGCTGCCCACCACGTGGACTTCGCGGATGCGCGCGGATTCGCCTTCGGTGACGGTGAAGGTGAGGTTGACACGATTGCGTTCGATGGGCGTGACGGTGGTCACGACCTGTGCGTTGTAGAGGCTGCGGCTCACGTACTGGCGCTTGAGCTCCTGCTCCGCGCGGTCGGCCAGCGCCTTGTCGTAGGGGCGGCCGTCGGCCAAGCCGATTTCACGCAGCGCCTTCTGCAGCGCTGCCTTCTCGAATTCCTTGGCGCCGACGAAATCGACGTCCGCGATGGTCGGGCGCTCTTCGACGATCACCACCAGCACGTTGCCGTTCACGTCGATGCGCACATCCTTGAACAACCCCAGATCGAACAGCGCGCGAATCGCGGCCGAACCGCGTTCGTCGCTGTAGGTATCGCCCACGCGCAATGGCAGCGACGCGAAGATCGTGCCCGCCTCGACGCGTTGCAGGCCTTCGACGCGAATGTCGCGCACCGTGAAAGGCTCGACGGCCCAGGCGGCCGTGGCCGCGAGCGCACTTGCAACCACCGCGACAACGCTACGCAGGCGAAAGCGATTGGAGTTTTTGTTCATCTGTGAATTGAGCCGGCACGGAAAGGGCCGGCAGAAAGTTAACCAAAGAGCCGCGTGACGTCGTTGAAAAGTGCGACCGACATCATGACCAGCAGCAAAGCGACACCGCCGCGCTGAAGGCGTTCCATCCAGGCGTCAGAGACGCTTTTGCCGGTCAGGCCCTCCCAAAGATAATACATCAGGTGTCCCCCATCGAGGACCGGCAGCGGCATGAGATTGAGTACGCCCAGGCTCACGCTGATGGCCGCGAGGAAGATCAGGTACTGGGTCAGGCCGAGACTCGCAGACTTGCCGGCGTAGTCGGCAATCGTGAGAGGACCGCTCAGATTCTTGAGCGACGCCTGCCCGGTCACCATCTTGACCATCATGCGCACGGTCAGCGCGGACATCTCCCAGGTACGCACCACGCCGCGCCATACGCCATCGACCGGGCCCTGGCGCACCGTCACCATGTCGGGCGGTGCACCGACATAGGCGCCGATACGGCCGACCTTGGCGGCGCCCTCCTCACGTACCTCGGGCTTCACGTCGAGCGTGATCGACTGGCCGCTACGCTGGACCTGCCAGGCCTGGGTGCGTGGCTGGTCACCGTCGACCGACGCGCGGATCACCTCGCGAAGCTGCTGCCCGTCGTAGATGGCGGTGTTGCCGACGGCACGCACCAGATCGCCCTTGCGCAGGCCCGAGCGCTCGCCAGCACTGCCGGCCATGACCTCGCCGATCTCCGGTCGCGTCAGAGGTGCGAGCACGCCGATCTTGCGGAACATCTGCGGATCGGCGTCCTTGGCTTCGATCCGGCTCAGCGGCAGCAGCAGCTGACGCGCAGGCCTGCCGTCTTCGCCGGCCACTTCGAGCGAGAGATCGCGACCGTCAAGTGCGCCGCGCGTGATGCGCCAGCGCAGGTCCTCGAAGGACTGCACCGGCTCCAGATCGCCGTCGAAGCCGGCGCGCGTGATGTGCTCTCCGCCGCGCAGGCCAGCCGTCTCGGCCAGCGAAGCCGCCACCGGCCGCGCCAGCTTGGCGACCGGCTCTTCCACGCCGACCCAGTTGACGGCGGTGTAGAGCACGACGGCCAGCAGCAGGTTGGCGATGGGCCCGGCGGCCACAATGGCCGCGCGCGAGCGCAGGGGCTGGGTGTTGAAGGCCCGATGCCGCTCCTCGGGGGCCACCGGCCCCTCTCGCTCGTCGAGCATCTTGACGTAACCGCCCAGCGGGAAGGCGCCGATGAYGAATTCTGTCTGCTGCCCGGGGTGCTGGCGCTTGGGCTGCCAACGCAGCAGCGCCTTGCCGAACCCGACCGAGAAGCGCTCCACCTTGACGCCGCAGGCGACGGCGACGCGATAGTGGCCGTATTCGTGCACCGCGATCAGGACGCCGAGTGCGACCACAAAGGCTATGACAGTGAGCATCCGGATCCTCTGCGAGTTGGGGGGAGTCAGGCTGCGAAACGCAGCGCTGCGGCATTGGCCGCCGCGCGGGCGCTGGCGTCGAGCGCCAACAGGTCGGCCAGCGATGCCGGCTTGGAGGGGGCAACCGCCTCCAAAGTTTCCATGTTGACCGCATGAATCCGGTCAAAACGCAGGCGCCGGTCCAGGAAGGCTTCGACGGCGACCTCGTTGGCTGCATTCAGCACGGCGGTGGTGCCCGGCGCGGCGCGCAGCGCCTGCCAGGCCAGCTCCAGGCCAGGGAAGAGTGCGGCGTCCGGGGCATCGAATGTCAGCGAGGCCATCTGGCGGAAGTCGAGCCGGGCCGCGCCGCTCTCGATGCGCTCGGGCCAGGCCAGCCCGACCGCGATAGGCACCCGCATGTCGGGCGTCCCGAGCTGCGCGATGACCGAGGCATCGGTGAACTGCACCATCGAATGCACGACGCTCTGCGGATGAATGACGACTTCGATCTGATCGGGCGAGACGCCGAACAGGTGGCGCGCCTCGATCACTTCGAGCGCCTTGTTCATCATCGTGGCCGAGTCGACCGAGATCTTGCGGCCCATGACCCAGTTCGGATGCGCACAGGCCTGCTCGGGCGTCACGGCACCCAGGGTGTCCGGCGCGCGGGTGCGGAACGGGCCGCCCGAGGCGGTCAAGATGATCTTGTCGATGCGCCGGGCCCAGGTGGACGGGTCTTCGGGCAACGACTGGAAAATGGCCGAATG
Source organism: Variovorax sp. P4_B10 (assembly GCF_056402375.1). NCBI lineage: Bacteria > Pseudomonadati > Pseudomonadota > Betaproteobacteria > Burkholderiales > Comamonadaceae > Variovorax > Variovorax sp. P4_B10. The sequence goes on from NZ_JBFUHN010000012.1 coordinate 110,953, forward strand.
CTCGCTGTCGATCGGCAGCAGCGTGGCGCCGCCCTCGCGCACCGTGCGCATGAACAGCTCGCCGCCGACGACCAGCGCTTCCTTGTTGGCCAGCAGCAGGCGCTTGCCGGCGCGTGCAGCGGCCAGGCACGGGCCGAGCCCTGCGGCGCCGACGATGGCGGCCATGACGGCATCGACCTCGTCGTGCGAAGCTATCTTTTCAATAGCACCCTCACCTGTCAGAACGCGTGTCTTCAGCCCGTTCTGCTTGAGCTTTTCGGCCAGCAATGCCGCATGCGGCGCGCTGGCCATGACGGCGAACCGGGGTGAGAACTGCGCGCACTGCGCCAGCATCTCGTCCACCTTGGTGGCCGCAGACAGCGCGAACACCTCGAACCGCTCGGGGTGCCGCGAAATGACGTCGAGCGTGCTCACCCCGACCGACCCGGTCGAGCCCAGCACAGTCACGCGTTGTTTGGGAGTGTTCACAGGAAGGCCAGCATCATGGCAATGGGAAGTGCCGGCAAGAGGGCATCCACGCGGTCGAGGACGCCGCCATGGCCGGGCAGAAGGCGGCTGCTGTCCTTGGCGCCGGCACTGCGCTTGATGAGCGATTCGACGAGGTCGCCGACGACACTCATCGCGGCGAGGAACACCGCACCGATCAGCAGCAGCCACCAGCCGCGTTCGTTCAGGCGGGTATAGAGGCTGGGCACCGTCGCGCCAAGGCCCTTGTCGGCCCAGACCCAGGCGAAAGCCAGCACGACGACGCCGATCATTCCGCCCCACACGCCTTCCCAGCTCTTGCCGGGGCTGATGGCAGGAGCCAGCTTGCCGCGCGTGAATTTCAGGCCGAAGGCGCGGCCCGCGAAATAGGCGAACACGTCCGCCACCCAGACCAGCACGAGGATCGAAAGCAGGAAGTTGATGCCGACCATGCGGGCCTGCACCGCGGCGAGCCACGCGACCCAGAGCGCCAGCAGGCCGCCGACCAGGCGCAGCCCGCGCGGAATGCGGGGCCAGCCCGGCACTGCCACGCGAAGCAGCGCGGCACCGCCAAGCACCCAGGCCGCGCTGGCCAGGGTCCATATCAGGACCAGGGGTTGTTCGAGCAGGCCCAGCCACCATGACAACGCGCAAAGCACCACGGTCTCGGCGCCCAGGAACAACGACACCCCGTGGCCGTAGCCGTTGAGACGCCCCCACTCCCACGCGGCCGCACCGATCAGCACGAGCATCACGCAGGCGAACGGGATGTAGTTTCGATAGAACAGCGCTGGCAGCAGGATCGCGAGCAGCACGATCGCCGTGAGGATGCGTTGTTTGAGCATGCGGGAGGTGATGAGGTCTTCAGGCCGAGGTGGCCGAGACCTGTGCCGAGGTTTGGCCGAAGCGGCGTTCGCGGCTCTGGAATGCGGCGATGGCCTCGTCC
>NZ_JBFUHN010000013.1:0-109863 GCF_056402375.1 Variovorax sp. P4_B10
CAACATCTACCGCTACACGCTGGCCGGTACCGAAGTGTCGGCTCTGCTGGGCCGCATGCCTTCCGCCGTGGGCTACCAGCCCACACTGGCCGAGGAAATGGGCCGCCTGCAGGAACGGATCACGTCGACCAAGGTCGGCTCGATCACCTCGATCCAGGCCGTGTACGTGCCAGCGGACGACTTGACCGACCCGTCGCCCGCCACCACCTTCGCCCACTTGGACTCGACCGTGGTGCTGTCGCGCGACATCGCTTCGCTCGGTATCTACCCCGCCGTGGACCCGCTCGATTCGACCTCGCGCCAGCTCGACCCGCTGGTGGTCGGCGAAGAGCACTACAACGTGGCCCGCGCCGTGCAGGGCATCCTGCAGCGCTACAAGGAACTGCGCGACATCATCGCGATTCTGGGCATGGACGAACTGGCTCCCGACGACAAGCTCGCCGTGGCCCGCGCCCGCAAGATCCAGCGCTTCCTGTCGCAGCCGTTCTTCGTGGCACAAGTGTTCACCGGCTCGCCCGGCAAGTACGTGCCGCTGGCCGAAACCATCCGTGGTTTCAAGATGATCGTGAACGGCGAAGCCGACCACCTGCCGGAACAAGCGTTCTACATGGTGGGCAGCATCGACGAGGCGTTCGAGAAGGCCAAGAAGGTCGCTTAAAAAGGAATCACCATGGCAGGCACCATTCATGTGGACGTGGTCAGCGCGGAAGAGTCGATCTTCTCGGGCGAAGCCAAGTTCGTCGCGCTGCCCGGTGAAGCCGGTGAGCTCGGCATCTATCCGCGCCACACCCCGCTGATCACGCGCATCCGCCCCGGCGCCGTGCGCATCGAGACGGCCGATGGCGGCGAAGAGTTCGTCTTCGTGGCCGGCGGCATTCTCGAAGTGCAGCCCAACGCCGTCACTGTGCTGTCCGATACCGCGATCCGCGGCAAGGACCTCGACGACGAAAAGGCCAACGTGGCCAAGGCCGCGGCCGAGGAAGCGCTCAAGAACGCGAAGAGCGACATCGACATCGCGATGGCGCAGTCGGAGCTGGCCGTGATGGCCGCACAGATCGCTGCACTGCGCAAGTACCGCCAGAAAAAGTAAGAGCGGAAGCTCTTCCTCCCAGAAAGGCCGCCTTCGGGCGGCTTTTTTGCGTCTGGACTCCTGTCTCAAGCCATCTTCGATCTGAACTTGGTCGAAGTTCGGCCTTGTCCGGCTGAAGCCCTGCCCCTAGTATTTGACTTCGCCCGACGGCCGGAGGCTGCGGGCGGCAAGCAAAAGAACACGGAGACAAGCGCGTGGCACCCTGGAGTGGCATCACTGCGGACGAAATGCGGTTGCTGGAAACGACCTTCTGGTCGGCCGGCGGCTCGCGCCATGCCATGGCCGAACAGCTCGGCTTTTCCAAGAGCAAGGCCAATGCGCTGATCGCGGGCCTCGTCGACCAGGGCCTGCTGGCCGAAGCGGGCCTGCAGCGTTCCTCGGGCGGCCGCCGTGCCGAAAACCTCCAGCTCCATGCCGGACTCGGCGTGCTCGTCGGCATCGACATCGGCGCCACCAGCCTCGACGTGGCGGTGCTGCGGCCCGACCTCACGGTGCTTGCGCAGCACGACGAACCTGCCGACGTGCGCGAAGGCCCCGCCGTCGTGCTGGCCCGCGTGCGCACCTTGATGCGCGAGCTGCTGATCCGCTGCGGCCATAGCGCCAGGGATGTGCTCGGCATCGGCATCGGCGTGCCGGGCCCCGTCAACTTCGAGATCGGCCAGCTCGTGAATCCGCCGCTGATGCCGGCCTGGGACAGCTTCTCGATCCGCGACTACCTGCGCGAGGACTATGCCGCGCCGGTTTTCGTCGACAACGACGTGAACCTCATGGCGCTGGGCGAGCTCTGGCGCCTCGAGCGCTCGCTCACCAACTTCCTCGTCATCAAGATCGGCACCGGCATCGGCTGCGGCATCGTCTGCCATGGCGAGGTATACCGCGGCGCCGCAGGCTCGGCCGGCGACGTCGGCCATATCTGCGTCGACCAGGAAGGCCCACGCTGCCATTGCGGCAACCTCGGCTGTGTCGAGGCCATGGCCGCCGGCCCGGCGATCACACGCATGGCGGTGCAGGCGGCCGAAGCCGGCGAAAGCGCGGCACTGGCCGAATGCCTGCGTGTTCACGGCCGCATCGACGCGATCGACGTGGGCCAGGCGAGCCGGGGCGGGGACACCGCAGCCAACGCCATCATCCAGCGCGCGGGCAGCCTGATCGGGCAGATGCTCGCGTCGGTGGTGAACTTCTTCAACCCGTCGCATGTGTTCATCGGCGGCGGCATCACGCGCATCGGCCCGCTGTTCCTCGCGGCGGTGCGGCAGAGCGTGTACCAGCGTTCGCTGGCGCTTTCCACGCGGCACCTCGAGATCCAGTACACGCCGCTCGGCACGCAGGGCGGCCTGATCGGCGCCGGCGTGCTCGCGATGCACGAAACCCTCAAGGTTCGCGGAGTTGCGCCATGAATGCGGACATCAACAACCCCAAGGGCAGCGTCGCCGTCGAGTTCGACGGCGTGGTGAAGGCCTTCGGCCCCGTGCAGGTGCTGCACGGCGTGAGCTTCGCGCTCGCGCCGGGCCATGTCTACGGCTTGCTCGGCGAGAACGGCGCCGGCAAGTCCACGCTGATGAAGATCCTTGCGGGCTATGAACAGCTCAGCGGCGGCACGCTGCGCATCAACGGCCAGCCGCAGCAGTTCGCGAGCTCGCGCGATGCCGAGGCGCTGGGCATCGTGCTGATCCACCAGGAGTTCAACCTCGCCGAAGACCTGAGCGTGGCGCAGAACATCTTCCTGGGCCACGAAAAGAAGAAGGGCTGGCTGCTCGACGACGCCAAGATGGAGCGCGCCGCCGCCGCCGCGCTCGCCGCTGTCGGCCTGAACATCGATCCGCGCACCAAGGTCCGCCGCCTCATCGTCGCCGAGAAGCAGCTCGTCGAGATCGCGAAGGCCATCGCACGCCGCGCGCGCCTGCTGATCATGGACGAGCCCACCGCCACGCTCACGCCCGGCGAAACCGAGCGGCTCTTCAAGCTCATCGCACAGCTGCGCGCCGATGGCGTGACCATCGTCTACATCTCGCACAAGCTCGACGAGGTCGAGCAGGTGACCGACGAAGTGATCGTCATGCGCGACGGCCGCTTCGTCGCCCGCGCACCCACGTCCGACGTCACGCGCCACCAGATGGCCAACCTGATGGTGGGCCGCGAGCTGGCCGACCTCTACCCCCCGCGCGACCTCGTCGTGGCGGCCGATGCGCCCGCCATGCGCGTGCGCAACTTCAGCGTGCCCGGCTGGGCGCAGGACGCGAGCTTCGAGGTGCGCCCCGGCGAGATCCTCGGTTTCGCGGGCCTCGTCGGCGCCGGCCGTACCGAGCTGTTCGAAGGCCTGCTCGGCCTGCGCCCCGCGAGCGGCAGCGTCGAGATGCTCGGCAAGCCCGTGCCGCACCAGAGAGGCTGGCGCAACCCGCGCGACGCCGCGAAGCACGGCCTCACCTACCTGAGCGAAGACCGCAAGGGCAAGGGCCTGCACGTCGACTTCGGCCTGCGCCAGAACCTCACGCTGATGGCGCTCGAGCGCTACGCCAGGCCGTGGCTCCAGCCCGAGGCCGAGCGAGACGCGCTGGCCGGGGCGGTGAAGGACTACGGCATCCGCACCGGCTCGCTCGATGTGAAGGCTTCTTCGCTCTCGGGCGGCAACCAGCAGAAGCTCGCGCTTGCCAAGGTACTGCAGCCCCGACCCAAGGTGGTGGTGCTCGACGAGCCCACCCGCGGCGTCGACGTGGGCGCCAAGCGCGACATCTATTTCCTGATCCAGCGACTCGCCCGCGAGGGGCTCGCGGTGATCGTCGTCTCGTCCGAGCTGATGGAACTGATCGGCCTGTGCCACCGCGTCGCGGTGATGCGCGCAGGCAGGCTCGTCGCCACGCTGGCCGCCGACCACTTGACTGAAGAGGAGCTCATCGCTCATGCCACCGGAACCGCAAGCCTCCCCGCAGCCGCCTGAGGCCGCACTGCAGCACCGCAGCGAAGCGAAGCCGCGCTGGACCGAGCGCCTGCACGGCCTCGGTCCGGTCATCGGCCTCGTGCTGCTGTGCATCGCCGGCACGCTGCTCAACGGCGACTTCGCCACCGTCGACAACGCGATGAACGTGCTCACGCGCACCGCCTTCATCGGCATCATCGCGGTCGGCATGTGCTTCGTGATCATCTCGGGCGGCATCGACCTGTCGGTGGGCTCGATGGCCGCGCTGATCGCTGGCAGCGTGATCATGTTCATCAACTGGGCCGGACCGGCCTCGGGCTCGCCGCTGCTGGCGGTGGTGATGGGCGCGGTGCTCGCGGTGGTGCTCGGCGCGCTGTTCGGCCTTGCGCACGGCCTGCTCATCACCAAGGGGCGCATCGAACCCTTCATCGTGACGCTGGGCACGCTCGGCATCTTCCGCGCCTACCTGACCTACTTCGCCGACGGCGGCGCGCTCACGCTCGACAACGACCTGTCGGACCTCTATGCACCGGTGTACTACGCGAGCCTCGCAGGCATTCCGGTGCCGGTGTGGGTGTTCGTGATCGTCGCGATCATCGGCGGCGTCATCCTGAACCGCACGGCCTACGGGCGCTACGTGCAGGCCATCGGCTCCAACGAGCAGGTGGCGCGCTATGCGGCGGTCGACGTCGACCGCGTGAAGATCCTCACCTACGTGCTGCTCGGCGTGTGCGTGGGCATTGCCACGCTGCTCTACGTGCCGCGCCTCGGCTCGGCCTCGCCGACCACGGGGCTCCTGTGGGAGCTCGAAGCGATTGCCGCGGTGATCGTCGGCGGCACCGCGCTCAAGGGCGGCGCGGGCAGCATCACCGGCACCGTGGTGGGCGCGGTGCTGCTCTCGGTCATCAGCAACATCCTGAACCTCACCAGCATCATCAGCGTGTACCTGAATGCGGCAGTGCAGGGCTTCGTGATCATCATCGTCGCGTTCCTCCAACGCGGCCGGCGCTAGTTCTTTCTCGTTTCATTCCACCCACCAAGAGGAGACATCCAGCATGACGACTTTCACCCGACGCATCGCACTCACGGCGGTTGCCGCTGCAGCGTTCGCCAGCCTGCCCGCGCTCGCCGCGGAAAAGGTCAACCTCGGCGTTTCGATCCCCGCAGCCACGCACAGCTTCATGGGCGGCATCAACTACTGGGCCAACCAGGCGAAGAAGGACCTCGAGAAGGAACACAAGGACCTGAAGATCACGATCAAGACCGCGGCCAACGCGCCCGAGCAGGCCAACCAGCTGCAGGACCTGTCGACGGTCACCAAGATCAATGCGCTGGTCGTGTTCCCGTTCGAATCGGCCGCACTCACCAAGCCGGTCGCACAGGTCAAGGCCAAGGGCGCGTACGTCACCGTGGTCGACCGCGGCCTGACCGACACCAGCGCGCAGGACGCGTACGTGGCCGGTGACAACACCGCCTTCGGCAAGATTCCGGCCGAATACATCGTGAAGCAGCTCGGCGGCAAGGGCAACGTGGTCGCGCTGCGCGGCATTGCCACCACGCTCGACAACGAGCGCATGGACGCCTTCAACGCGGTGCTCAAGGGCAGCCCCGACATCAAGCTGCTCGATGCCAAGTACGCCAACTGGAACCGCGACGATGCCTTCAAGGTCACGCAGGACTACCTGACGCGCTTCAAGCAGATCGACGCCATCTGGGCCGCCGACGACGACATGGCCGTGGGCGTGCTCAAGGCCATCGAGCAGGCCAAGCGCGACGACATCAGGATCATCTTCGGCGGTGCGGGTGCCAAGGGCATGGTCAAGACCATCATGGACGGCAAGGACAAGCGCATCGGCGCCGACGTGAGCTACTCGCCGAAGTTCATCTACGACGCGATCAAGCTGACGGCAGAGGCGCGCCTGAAGGGCGAGAAGCTGCCCGCCACCACGATCATTCCCTCGGTGCTCATCACGAAGGAAAACGCCAAGGACTTCTACCACCCGAACTCGCCGTTCTGAATGCCATCGGCCGCGTGGCCGATCGCTTCATTCCCTCTCCCCTTGGGGAGAGGGGACAGTTTCCAGGAACGCTTCGATATGACCGATACAACACTTCGCAAGCTCCGCTATGCCATGGTCGGGGGCGGCCGCGACGCCTTCATCGGTGCCGTGCACCGCAAGGCCATGGCGCTCGACGGCCAGATCGAACTCGTCGCCGGTGCCTTGTCGTCGAGTCCGGACAAGGCGCGCGCCTCGGGCCGCGACCTGGGCCTGGCCGACGACCGCAACCATGGCGACTGGCAGACGCTGCTGGCCGACGAGCTGAAGCGCCCTGTGGACGGGCGCATCGACTTCGTCTCGATCGTCACGCCCAACCATGTGCACTTTCCGGTGGCGCAGGCCTTTGCCGAAGCGGGCTTCCACGTGGTGTGCGACAAGCCGCTGGTCCACACGCGGGCGCAGGCCGATGCACTGGTCGCCACCGTCGCGAAGCAGGGCACGGTGTTCGGCGTCACCTACAACTACACCGGCTATCCGATGGTGCGGCAGGCGCGCGAGATGGTGCGCTCGGGCCAGCTCGGCGAAATCCGCAAGGTCGTCGTCGAATACAACCAGGGCTGGCTCGCGAGCCACGTCGAGGGCAGCGGCAGCAACAAGCAGGCCGACTGGCGCACCGACCCCGCCCGCAGCGGCGCGGCCGGCGCCATCGGCGACATCGGCTCGCATGCCGAGAACCTCGTCGCGAGCGTCACCGGCCTCGAGATCGAAAGCCTCTGCGCCGACCTGACCGCGCACGTGGCGGGCCGCATGCTCGACGACGACGGCAGCCTGCTGCTGCGCTTCAAGGGCGGCGCGCGGGGCGTGCTGATCGCCTCGCAGATCAGCACCGGCCTGGAGAACGACCTGCGCCTGCGCATCTCGGGCTCGCTGGGCACGCTCGAATGGCAGCAGGAGCGGCCGAGCCAGTTGCTGCACCTGCCGCACGACGGACCCAAGCGCATCCTCACGCGCGGAGCCCCCTGGCTCTGCGAAGCGGCACGGCGCGCGAGCCGCCTGCCGGCCGGCCATCCCGAAGGCTTCATCGAGGCCTTCGCCAACATCTATGCGGGCGTGGCGGCGGACATCCGCGCCCGGCTCGAAGGCCAGGCGGCGGGCCCGCTGGCGGCCGACTATCCTCGCGTGGAGGACGGCGCGCGCGGCGTCCGCTTCATCGAACGCACGGTGGCTTCGGCCCAAAACGAATTAAAGTGGACGCCCTGGTAGGAGCGCCGTGGCCTCGCACCCGCGAGGCCGCATCGCATCGCCGCAGGCAGCATCCCATGACGCTTTCTTCCTCCGACGGGTCCTCCTCTTCCTCGCGATGGCTGCGCGCCCTGTGGCTGCGCTGCAAGACGCTGTGGCCGATGAAACTGGTCGGCAACGTCGTCGCCACCATCAGCTTCTTCCCGCTGTACTTCTGGATCATGAAGAACGCGGGCCAGGCCTGGGTGTTGCCGCTCACCGCCTTCGACCGGCTGATCGCGTTCTGGCCTGCAATACTTCCGGTCTACCTGTCGTTGTGGGGCTACATCGCGCTGCCCGTGCTGCTGGCGAAGGACAAGCGCGAACTGTGGAGCTTCTCCCTCGGCAGCGCGGCGATGACGACCCTTGCGCTCGTCGTGTACTGGTTCATGCCCACGGCCATACCGAATTTCGCCATCGATGCCAGCCCGGGCACCTCGCTGCACTTCCTGAAAACCGTCGACTCGGCCGGCAACGCCTTTCCATCGCTGCATGTTTCGTTCTCGGTCTTCACCTGCATCGTGCTGGTGCGGCAACTGCGCGAGTCGGGGGCGCCGGCATGGCTGCATGGCTTCAACATGGCATGGGCCGTCGCCATCGTGTATTCGACGATGGCCGTTCGCCAGCATGTGCTGATCGACGTGCTCGGCGGGCTCGCGCTCGGCCTTGCGCTCGGCTTCACGTTGCGCGAGCGGGGCGCGGCGGCGCAGCCGGCGCACGCACGTCCGGCGTAGACCGATTGCGGTATTCCGCCGCGGCGGCGCGGACGGTACAAAGCGGCATCGTCGTCCATCCGATGCGGAGCCCGCCATGAAGATTCGTACGTCCGCTGCCGCGGCCTGCATGGTGGCCAGTGCCATCGCCAGCAGTTCCGCCTTTGCCATCGACTACCCGGCGCGCAAGCCCGGCCTGTGGGAGATCCAGTCCGGCGACGGTACCGGTGCCAAGGGTGCGGGACACACTATCCAGCAATGCATCGACGCGGCCAGCGACAAGGCGCTGCGCGACATGGGGCAGGGCATGGGCAAGGACATGTGCTCGAAGCAGGAGCTTCGCCTCGAAGGCGGCAAGCTGGTCATGGATTCGGTCTGCAGGATCGGCGCCACCACCGCCACCTCGCACGCCGTGATGAGCGGCGACTTCAGCACCACCTACCGCATGGAAAGCAGGTCGACCTACAGCCCGCCGCTGATGGGACGCACCGAGGGCACGAGCATCATGGAGGCCAAATGGATCGGACCCTGCAAGGCCGACCAGAAACCCGGCGACATGGTGATGTCCAACGGCATGAAGATGAACGTGCTCGACATGATGAGCGGGCGCGGCAAGAAGTAGGCGGCGCCGGCCCGCGGCGCCTTGCGGCCGCCGTTCGGGCAGGAGGGGCCGGCAATCCGTCTGTGCCACGGCGCGAACGCAGGCGACCTTTACGCGCTCGGGGCCCTCTCGGCCGCTGCCGCCGCCGTGAGGAGGCGCTCAGCCGGCGCCGTGCGCCTTCACCCACCGCACGATGTCCGCCGCGCCCATGGCGCCGGCCTGCCGCGCCACCTCGCGGCCGCCGCGGAACAGCGCCAGCGTCGGGATGCTGCGGATGTTGAAGCGCGCGCCCAGGGCCGGCACCGCCTCGGTGTCGACCTTGGCCAGCCGCACCTGCGGCTCGAGCTGGGCCGCGGCCTGTTCGTAGCCCGGCGCCATCTGGCGGCAGGGGCCGCACCAGGGCGCCCAGAAGTCGACCAGCACCGGAATCTCGTTGCGCGCGATGTGGCGGTCGAAGGTCGCTTCGTCCGGCAGCGCGGTCGAATGGCCGGTGAACAGCGGGCGGTGGCAGCTGCCGCAGTCGGGCGCGCTGCCCAGCTGCGCCGCGCGCACGCGGTTGGTCGTGTGGCAGTGCGGGCAGACGATGTGCAGCGGGGGCGATTCGGTCATGCGGAGGAACTGGGGTCCGCGTGGGTGAATTGCAAGATGTCCGCCGCGGCGCCGGAGCGGCGCTTCTATGCGGTGGGCGGCGAGACGGTGTGGGCGCCGCCACCATCGGATCGATCGACTTGGCTCCTTCCCCCCGGAAGGGGGAGAAAGAAGAGACAAGGTTCAGAACACCACAGGCTCGTCGGGCAGTTCGTTGCTGTCGGGCTCGTTCTCGGCCAGCGGAAAGTGCGCGACCAGCAGGGCCGACATTTCCTCCAGCGCCTGCGTCAGGCCGTCCTCGAAGCGGCCTTCGCGGAACGCCGTACCCATGCGCTGCGCCATCGCGGCCCATTCGGCATCGTCGACGCGGGAATCGATGCCGCGGTCGGCCACGATCTCGATCGCGTGCTCGGCCAGCAGCAGGTAGATCAGCACGCCGTTGTTGTGCTCGGTGTCCCACACGCGCAGCTTGCCGAACAGCGTGACGGCGCGCTCCCTGGCCGGCGCGTTGCGCCACAGGTAGGACAGCGGCAGGCCGGCTTCGACACAGATGCGAATCTCGCCGCTGTGCCGCCGCTCGCTCGCGCCCACGCGGCTGGCGAGCCGCCCCATCGCGTCGGCCGGCAGCACGCGGCGTACGGCGGCCTCGTCGATCCACCGGTGGCGCCAGATGCGGCCGAGCTTCGAGAAGAACGTTGCTTCAGCTGCCATGTTCACCAGTCCCCGGAGGCACCGCCGCCGCCAAAATCGCCACCGCCGCCGGAACTGAAGCCGCCGCTGTCGCTGCTGCTGCTGCTACCGCTGCTCCAGCCTCCTGCGCCGCTGCTCCAACCGCCGCCACCGGTGCTCCGGCGCTCGATGCCGGAGGAGCCGAGCGAAGAGAACAGCGATACCAGCAGTGCGACAAGACCGGCGATCGCCGCGATGACCGCGCTGGTCGTGAGGAAGAAGGCGACCACCCCGATGCCGCCGCCCATGACGACCGAGCCCAGCGTCTTGCCCAGGATGGCGCGAACGATCGGCGCAGCGACGAAAACGCCGACGAACAGGAAGATCGCGAGGTTTTCCCAGTCGAAGCCGTCGCTGCCGCTTGAACGGCTGCTGCTGCTGTTGCGCGAAGGCTCTGGCAGCGGCTCGCCATCGACCAGGCCGATGAGCCGGTCCACCGCCGCATTCAGCCCGCCCGCGAAGTCGTTGTTGCGAAAGCGCGGCTTCATCTCCTCGTCGATGATGCGCACCGCCGCGAGGTCGGGCACCGCGCCTTCGAGCGTCTTGGCGGTCGCGATGCGCATCTTGCGATCGTCCTTGGCCACGATCACCAGGAGGCCGTCGCCGACGTCCTTGCGGCCGATCTTCCAGGCGTCGCCGACGCGCTGGGCGTAGCTCGCGATGTCTTCGGGCTGGGTGGTCGGCACCATCAGCACGACGATCTGCGAGCCCTTGCGCTGTTCGAAGGCGGCGAGCTTGGTTTCGAGACCGGAGCGTTGCGCGGCGTCGAGCGTGCCGGTCTGGTCGATCACCCGTGCGGTGAGCGCGGGCACCGGCAGCAGGCCTTGCGCCAGTGCAGGCAGGCCGGCCCAGGCCATCGCCGCCAGGAAGACGGCGGCCAGCGCGCGACGGATCAGGGCCATGCGGTGCTTGTTTTCTTCTTACTTCTTGGGTGCGCTGAAGTCGACCGTTGGCGGCGTCGAAATTTGCGCTTCGTTCTGCACCGAGAAATTCGGCTTCGGCGCGTAGCTGAAGATCTTGGCCGTGATGTTGGTCGGGAAGCTGCGTGCGAGCACGTTGTACTCCTGCACGGTCTCGATGTAGCGGTTGCGCGCCACGGTGATGCGGTTCTCGGTGCCTTCGAGCGTCACGCGCAGGTCGCGGAAGGCCTGGTTGGCCTTGAGTTCGGGGTAGCGCTCCGCCACCACCATCAGCCGCGACAGCGCCGACGAGAGCTCGCCCTGCGCCTGCTGGAACTTGTTGAAGGCCTCGGGGTTGTTGAGGGTTTCAGGCGTCACCTGGATCGAGGTGGCCTTGGCGCGCGCCTCGATCACCTTGGTGAGCGTGTCCTGCTCGAAGCTGGCCTCGCCCTTGACGGTGGCGACGATGTTGGGCACCAGGTCGGCACGCCGCTGGTACTGGTTGAGCACCTCGCTCCAGGCCGATTTGCTGGCCTCGTCGAGTGACTGGAACTGGTTGTAGCCGCATCCGCTCAGGGACAGGACCGCCGCGAAAATCAAGAGCCAGCGCTTCATCATCATTTGCATTACCTCCGCAGAAGGGGCCGAAGTTAGCATAGATGCCTCTATGTCCCTCGATCCTCTCCAGGCCCTGCAGGCCGCGAACCGTGCGGCATCGCCCGCCACTGCGGCGGCTGCCGGCACGTTGCTGATCGCGGGGGCGACAGGCGCGCTGGGGCAGGAGCTGCTGCGCCGGCTCGCGGGCAGCCACCGTTTTGCCCATGCCCGCGTGCTGTCGCGCGAGCCGATCCGCGACGGGTTGCGCGGCGTCGAAACCTATCTGAGCCCGGACCTGCCGATCGCGCAATGGCCGCTGACTTCGGCCGACACCGCCGTCATCGCCTTCGATCCGCCGCGGCTGTACCACGACCGCGAGCGCGCGCTCTGGGTGCCGCAGCCGTCCGATCTGCCCGCGCTGTCGCGCTGGCTGCGCGCCTGCGGCGTGCAGACGCTGGCCATCGTGCAGCCGCACGACCAGGGCCAATTGCCCGAGGCGCTCAAGCGCGGGCTCGCGAGTCTCGACGAGCAGGCGGTGGTCGCCAACGGCTTCGACCGCGTGATCCTGGTGCGCTCGGCACGCAAGCCGCTGAATGCCAAATTCGCCAACCCTGCCGAAAGGCTTGCGGCCTGGATGCTGTCGGTCGTGCGCTTCATGGTGCCGAGCAGCGAGCAGCCGGTGCGCGCCTCCAAGGTGGCGGAACTGGTCGATGTCGCACTGCGCATCGCACCGCCGGGCGTGCATGTGGCGGCGCCGGAGATGGTGTGGGAGGCTGCGCAGGGCCAGATGCAGGCCGTGGCGCAGCGCTGGCTGGGCTAGCGTCTCAGCCGCGCCACTGGCGCAGCATTTCAGCCGAGTCGAGCACCAGCCCGAGGTGTAGCGACACCATGCCGAGCGCGGCGCCTTCCAGATGCGGGTCGGTGCCGCGCACCAGGTCACGCAGCACGATCACGCGGTAGTTGTGGTTGTTGGCGTCGAAGGCCGTGTTGAGCACGCAGCAATCGGTGAAGCCGCCGTTGAGCACCACGGTCTCGATGCGCTGGTTGCGCAGCAGGAAATCGAGGTCGGTCGGGTAGAAGGCCGAGAGGCGGCGCTTGCTCTCGACACGCATGTCGCCGGGCTCGACGCGCGTCACCCATTCGGTCCAGCGCGAACCTTCGATGGCATGCGCATCGGCATTCGGAATGGCGCCCACGTACAAGGGAAAGGTGCGGCGCCACGCGGACGGAATGCCGCGGATGTCGTCGACGCCATCGGGCCGCAGCACCGACTTGACGTGCACGATGCGCACGCCCAGCGCACGCGCCGCGTCGTGGAAGCCGTCGATGGGTGCCACCACGTCGCGCGCCCGCGGCGCGGGGCAGGGGCAGTCGGGGCTGTCGTCGAGGTGGCCGCGGTGCATGTCGATCGAGACCACCGCGGTGGTGGCGGGGTTCAGGTAGTCGGCAAACCGCGCCTCGTCGAGCACGCGTTCCTCGCCATAGACCCAGGCCCTCATCGCCGTTCCTCCCGCACATAGGGTTGACCGAGCGCGCCCGGCTCGTCGTCGCCGCTGCGCTGCCGTCCCAGCGCGACCCAGATCATCACGCCGAGCGTCACCGCATACGGCGTCATCATCACGAAGTACTGCGGCAGCTGCACGCCGGCCGCGGCCAATTGCGGAATCAGCGCCTCGATGCAGCCGAACAGCAGCGCGCCCACGAGTGCCTTCCACGGCGACCAGCGCGCGAAGATCACCAGGCCCACCGCGATCCAGCCACGCCCGCCCGTCATGCCCGCGATCCACAGCTTGGTGCTGACCACGGAGATGTAGGCGCCCGCGAGCCCGACGAGGGCCGAGCCCGCCAGCACGGCCGCGAAGCGCCAGGCCGTGACGCGGATGCCGGCCGCATCGGCGGCCTGCGGGTTCTCGCCCACCGCGCGCAGCCGCAGCCCGGTGGAGGTGCGCGCGAAGAACCAGGCCACCGCGCCGAAGATCGGGAGCGTGAGCCACACCATCGCGTTCTGCTCGAACAACTTGCCCACGGCGGGCAAGAGCGACAGTGGCCAGAGGGCCATCGCGCCGATGCCCTCGGTGGCATGGTTGGTCCAGTCGGCCAGCGAGCCGACCAGTGCGGTGAGGCCCTGGCAGAAGAACACCAGCGCGAGGCCGGCGATCACCTGGTTCACGCGCAGCCAGATCACCATCACCGCGAACAGCACGGAAACCAGGCTGGCTGCGAGCATCGCCAGCACCAGCGACACGGCCGGCTGCCCGAGCGCCAGCTGTGCGCCGATGCCGGCCAGTGCGCCGACCAGCATCAGCCCTTCGGCGCCGAGCGAGAGCACGCCCGCGCGCTCGCTGATGATCAGGCCCAGCGCGGCGAGTGCATAAGGCACCGCGAAATCGGGCGTGCTCGCGAGCCAGTTCAGAACGATGCCGCCACCCATCACGCAGCCTCCGCGCCCACGCGGCGCAGCCGGTGGCGAATGAAGAAGTCGCTCGAGGCCACGCACACCACGATCACTGCCTGGATCAACTGCACCATCGAGAACGGCACCTGGTAGAACACCTGAAGGCTGCGGCCGGTGACGAACAGCGCCGCCACCAGCAGTGCCACCACGGTGGCGGCCAGCGGGTTGTTGCGCGCGAGGAAGGCGATCAGGATGCCCGAGAAGCCGTAGCCCTGGTAGAAGGCCTGCGTGAGCCGCCCCTCCTGGCCCGAGGCCACCGCGAAACCCGCGAGCCCGGCCATCGCGCCCGACAGCAGCACGGCGCCATAGATGGTGCGGCGCACCGGCACGCCGGCCGCATGCGCCACGCGCGGGTTGGCATCGACGAAGCGCAGATAGAGCCCGGCGCGGCTCACGCCCACCAGCCACCACGCGAGCAGCGCGACGACGGCCGCGAGCAGGATCGCGCTGCCCACGCCGGCCCCGAGTTCGGGCAGCCGTTCGAAGGCACGGAACTGCGGCGAGTAGGGGAAGTTGTCCTTCGGGTCCTTCCAGCTGCCGTAGACCAGGTGCAGCAGGAAGTTGGCCGCCATGTAGTTGAGCATCAGCGTCGAGATGATCTCGTTCACGCCGAGCTTCAGCTTGAGCCACGCCGGCCCCAGCACCCAGAGCAGCCCGCAGCCGATGGCGGCGGCGAACATCAGCGGCAGGCGCAGGTTCTCGGGGCCGACCTGCCACATCGAGACCGCCGTGGCGCCGATGGCGCCCCAGATCATCTGGCCCTCGAGCCCGAGGTTCCAGAAGCGCGCGCGAAAGGCCATCGAGCCTGCGAGGCCCACCAGGATCATCGGCGCGGCCTGGAACAGCACGGCGCGGAAGTTCTGGCCGTCGAAGAAGGTCTGCATCACGAACTCGTTGGCGAGTTCGCCGGCCGGCACGCCCGCGGCCACGAGGATCGCGGCCGAGATCGCGAAGCCGACGAGCAGCGCGATCGCAAGGATCGATGCCTGCCAGCGCCAGGCCATGTGCTGGCGGATCTCGAGGGCGTAGCGGCGGCTGGCCAGGGGTTGCGTTGTGCGCGCTGCGTCCTGGGTCGTCGGCCCGGGTTCCGGTGCGCGCGCCATGGCGGCGAGCGATGCGTCAGCCATGGTCCACCATCGCCTGTCCGATGGCCTGCCGGTCGGCCGGCTGCGCGAACTCGCCGGCGATGCGCCCGCGCGTCATCACGCCCACGCGGTCGGCGAGCTGCAGCACCTCGTCGAGGTCCTCGCTGATCAGCAGCACCGCGGCCCCGCCATCGCGCGCGGCGCGCAGGCGCGCATGCACCTCGGCGCTGGCGCGCACGTCGAGCCCGCGGCTCGGGCTGTGCGCGAGCACCAGCGTCGGCGACTTGCCGAATTCGCGCGCAAGCACCAGCTTCTGCGCATTGCCGCCCGAAAGCAGCGCGGCCTTTTGCGCGACCGAGCGCACGCCCTGCACGTCGAAGGCGCGCACGGCTTCCTGCGTGTCGCTCTGGATGCGGCCTCGGCGCAGGTGCCAGATGGGCCCGTAGCGGCCGCTGTGCACGCGGCCGATGGCGTAGTTCTCGGCCACCGAGAGGCCGCCCGCGAGCGCGAGCCCGTAGCGGTCGGCCGGGATCGCGGCAATGCCGACGTTGCGGCGAGCCGGTGCGGCCATCGCCTTGAGGTCGCCATGACCTTCGAGGCGGATCTCGCCTTCGAGGCTGCCGCCGGCATCCGGCAGGCCCATGATGGCGCCGGCCAGTTCGCCCTGGCCATTGCCGCCGACGCCGGCAAGGCCGTAAATTTCGCCCGCATGCAGTTCGAGGTCGACGCCATCGAGCACGCGGCGGCCTTGCGGCGATGCCGCCGAGCGCAGGCCGCGCACCGAGAGGCGAACAGGGCCGCGCGATGACTTCGCCGCTTCAAAGCCCTGCGCCGCGATGGATTCGCCCACCGTGAGCTTCACGAGCTCGGCCACCGATGTTGCGCCCGGCTCCAGCGTCGCCACCGTGCGGCCGCCGCGCATCACCGTCACGCGGTCGGCATAGGTCTTCACGTCGGCCATCTTGTGCGTGACCAGCACCACGGCAGAACCGCTGCGCGCAAGCCCCTGCACCGTCTGCAGCAGGCGCGCGGCTTCCTGGTCGGTCAGCACCGCGGTCGGCTCGTCGAGGATCAGGATGCGCGCACCCGCAAGCAGCACCTTGAGAATCTCGACGCGCTGCTGCTCGGCGATCGAGAGCGCGTCGATGCGTTTCGAGGGATCGATGTCGAAGCCCAGTTCCGACGCCTTGTTGCGGATGTCGCGCGAAATCTCTCGCAGACGTTCCCCGTGGCTTTGAAACTCGGCCGGCGGCGGCGCGGTGAGCAGGATGTTCTGCGCCACCGTGAAAGGCCGCACCAGCTTGAAGTGCTGGTGGACCATGCCGATGCGGTGCTTCGCCGCATCGCGCGGACCGGTGAAGCGCACCAGGTTGTCGTCGACCAGCAACTGGCCCGCCTCGGGCGCATAGAGCCCCGCCGCGATGTTCATCAGCGAAGACTTGCCCGCGCCGTTCTCGCCGAGCAGCGCGTGCACCTCGCCCCAGCGTGCGGCGAAGTGCGCGTCGGTGAGGGCCGCAAAACCGTCGAAGGTCTTGCGGATGCCGGTGAGCTCGAGCGCGTTGGGCATGCGGGCCTACTTCTGCGTCACCACGCCCTTGACGAACCAGTCCATCTTCCAGAGGTCGGCGTCCGACAGCACGGCGCCCTTGGCCACGCGCTCCTTGCCGTCGCGGTCGGCGAGCGGGCCGGCGTAGATCTGCTTGCCCTTCACGATGGCGTCGCGCTCGGCGGTGATGACCGCGGCCTTGTCCTTGGGCACGGCAGGGCCGAAGCCCGCGATGTCGGTGCCGCCGTCCTTCATCTCGATGAAGGCGCCGTACTGCGCGGGCTTCCAGTTGCCCGCCATCACCTTCTTGAGTTCCGGCGCGAGGAAGCGGTCCCACACCCAGACCGACGAGCACAGCGTGGCCTTGGGCGCGAACTGGCGCAGGTCGCGGTGGTGGCCGGTGCCGTACACGCCGCGCTCCTGCGCCACGATCTGCGGCGTGGGGCTGTCGACGTGCTGGCCGATCACGTCGGCGCCCTGGTCGATCAGCGCGGCGGCGGCGGCGCGTTCCTTCACCGGGTCGTTCCAGGCGCCGGTGTAGATCACGTTGACGGTGGCGTTCGGATTCATCTTCTGCGCACCGAGCGCGAAGGCGTTGATGGTCCAGTTGACGACGCCGAAGGGGTTGGCGGCGACGAAGCCGAGCTTGCCGGTCTTCGAGGCCGCGCCGGCGGCCATGCCGCAGAGGTACTGGCTCTCGTAGGTGCGGCCGTAGAAGGATTCGAGGTTGCTGCCGTTGGTGGTGCCCGAGCCGTTGAGGAAGGCCACGTCGGGGTACTTGGCGGCCAGGTCCTTGAAGCTGTCGGAATAGCCGAAGGCGGTGCCGATCACGATGTTGGCGCCGCGCTGGATGAACTTCTCGGCCGCGGGCTTGATGGCCGAGGCGTCTTCGGGCACGTTCTCGACGAACTGGATCTTCTGGCCGATTTCCTTCTCGATCTTGATGCGGGCCTCGTCGAAGGCCTGCGTCCAGCCGCCGTCGTTCTTCGGGCCGAAGTAGAGCATCGCGATCTTCGGCTTGTCCTTGAGCGTGAAGCCGTCGGCCGCCATCGCGGGCAGCGCGAAGAACGCGCCGCCGGCTGCGAGCGTCAGGGCAAGGCCGAGGAAGCCGGTAGTGGGTGTGCGCAGCATGGAGCAACCTTTCGTGGGAAGCATGGGGAAGGACAGGAGGAAAAAGAGAGAGACGCCGCGCGCGTCACATCATGAAGTTGATGCGGAACACGTTGCCCTCGGGGTCGAGCAGCACGGACTGGTACCAGTTGTAGTAGGTGACGTAGGGCGGCTTCACGAGCGTGGCGCCGGCCTCCAGCGCGACGGGCACCATGCGGTCGACGTCGGCCTGGCTGTCGACGTCGATGTTCAGCAGGAACTTCACGCCGCGCGTGTCCGAATACTCGGCCAGGTGCAGCAGCTCGTAGGCATCGAGCGCGTTGAAGCCCAGGCTCGACTTGCCGGTGTCCAGGCCGCGAAAGATGGGCGAGCGGATCGCCTCGATCTCGGGGAAGCCGAATACGCGCTGGTAGAAGCCGCTGAGCGCGACCACGTCCTTGGCGAAGACGTTGACGTAGGAGAGGTGGGGCATGTCAGTTGCTCAGCTGATGTTCGGGGTGCGTGCACAGGACACCGGGTGCTCCCCTCCGCGAATGTCCCCCGCTTCGCTCCTCCTTTATTTCGCTGCGGGGAGCACCCGGTGCCCTGTGCACGAGGGCACGCTGCTGGCTTGCACCGATCAACGACCGCCCTGAATGCCCCACAACCCGACGAACAAAAAAGCAAGGTTTCATTTCAGGCCGTCGCCTTGGTGCCGCCGAAGGTCGTCTGCTTCACGAACTTCGAGGTCAGGTGGTCGCCCGACGAAATGGGTGCGTACTTCGGCGCCTCGCCCGGTGCAAGGCAGCTCGGCAGGCACTCGACCATCGCGTCGTAGTTCGGCTGGTGAAAGAACACCAGCGACTGGCGGCGGTTGGTGCTCGCCACCTCGAAGGGCGGGTTGACCACGCGGTGCAGCGTCGACACCCATTGGTCGTTGGTCCACTGCATCATCAGGTCGGCAATGTTGACGACCAAGCCGCCCTCGACCTGCGGCACATCGACCCACTGGCCCGCCTTGTTGAACACCTGCAGGCCCTTGTCGTCGGGCAGCACGATGGTGAGGCTGCCGTAGTCGCTGTGCGCGCCCGCGCGCAACTGACCTGGCAGCGGGGCTTCCCGCTGCGGCGGATAGCTCAGCACGCGGAACATGCTGATGTGCTCGTCGATCTTGTCGTCGAAGAAGGTTTCGGGCAGCGAGAGGCCGAGCGCGAAGATGCGCATCAGCGAACGCGAGAGATCGCTCATGGCCTCGAAGTAGTCCTCGTACGCTTCGCGAAAGCCCTCGATGGGTGGCCAGCTGTTGGGTTCGAAGTGCGGGCCGGCGGCCGGGCCGCGGTGGTAGTCGTCGTCGGGCACGTTGGAGGGACCGATCGAGAACGATTCCTTCAGGTCGCCCGGCGCCGCTTCCTCGAGGCTGTACGACAGGCCTTCTTCGCCGACCGCGCTGTAGCCGCGCACCGCGTCTTCGCGGGGGCGGTCGACCTTGCGCTTCTCGGCCAGCGGCATGTCGAAGAACTGGCGCGAGAGCGTCGCCACGCGCGAGACCCGTTCGGCCGGAATGCCGTGGTTGGTGATGACCAGGAAGCCGATGCTGCGGCAGGCCTCGTCGACTTTCTTCGCGACCTCCGCCTTGCCTTCGGCCGTGCCCGCGAAGTAGGGCGCGAGATCGATGATCGGTACGGACAGCAGGGTCATGGGTCGGTCCTCATGCTTGGCATGCCTTTCGCCATGCAACGTCTGTGCCAGTTGGACCAAATGGACAAATCGCATGTGTCGCGTCAGCATGGTGCGCGCCAAGGGGGCTTGAAGGCCGCCGTGGCGCAACGCGATGCACCGTGGCCTTACAGTGGTGCGCTGTTCAGAGAACCTGCAATCCGTACACAAAAGAGCGAGGGAAGATGCCGAAGACCAAGGCGCTGGCCGCAGCCAGCAGCAGCACCGACAAGAGCCCGGCGCGCAAGCGTGCGAAACCGGTCGTGCGCAGCGCGTCCGCCGTGAGCCGCAGGCTGCGCCAGATCGAGGACAAGCGCAGCGCCATCCTCGGTGCCGCGCTGGGACTGTTCTCCCGCTTCGGACTGCACGGCACGTCGATCGACCAGGTCGCTGCGCGCGCCGATGTGTCGAAGAGCAATCTGCTCTATTACTTCGCGAACAAGGAGGAGCTGTACGTCAACGTGCTGCGCGACCTGCTCGCGGTGTGGCTCGAACCGCTGCGCGGCTTCAGCGCGGAGCAGGACCCGAGCGAAGCCATCGGCGACTACATTCGCCGCAAGCTCGTGGTCTCGCGCGACCGGCCCGACGCCTCGCGGTTGTTCTGTCTTGAAATGATCCAGGGCGCGCCCCTGTTGCGCGACGAACTCGACCGCGAATTGCGCACGCTGGTGGAGCGCAAGTCGGAGGTGATTCGCGCCTGGGTCGAGGCCGGCAAGCTCGCGCCGGTCGACCCGCACCACCTGATCTTCGCGCTGTGGGCGATCACGCAGCACTACGCGGATTTCGGTGTGCAGGTGCACGCGCTGTCGGGCCACACGCTTGACGATGCGGCCTTCTTCGAGCAGACCGTGGAGAACGTGCAACGCATCGTGTTGCAGGGCATCACGCCGCGCTGAGGCGTCGATTCAATGCGGCGGAGCCGCGATCTCGTGGTATTTGCGGTCGAAGTAGATGAGGCTTTGCGCCGCGCCGCCGATGGCAATGGCGAGCGCCTCGCAGAACAGCACGTCGTGCGTGCCGGCGCTGGTGGCGTGCACCACGCGGCAGTCGAAGGACGCAGCCGCGTCGTCGAGCACCGGCGAACCGGTGGCCTTGCGGCTCCAGCGGCCGGCCGCGAAGCGTTCGTCCATCGGCGTCTTGCCGCCGAACAACCCCGAGAGCGCCTGGTGGCCCGCGGCCAGCACATTCACGCAGAGCACGCCGTTGGCGGTGAATGCGGGGTACACCGAGGCCGAGCGGTTCAGGCACACGAGCAGCATCGGCGGCTCGTCGGTCACGCTGCACACCGCCGAGGCGGTGAAGCCGGCGCGGCCCGCGGGGCCGTCGGTGGTGATGATGTTGACCGCCGCGCCCAGCCGCGCCATGGCATTGCGGTAGTCGGCCTTGGGCAGCGCCTGCGGCAGGYCGCTCGGCGGGACGTTGGACGCAATGGCGTTCAGCATGGAGAACTCCCGAGGCTTCAGGCCAGGATGCAGGCTTCGTCGAAGGGCAGCCGCGGCAGGCGGCCGAACACCTTCGACACGTCGCCATGGCCGAGATTGATGAGGAAGTTGGCGGTCCAGTCGGTGCCTTCGAAGAACGCGGCATCGACCTTCGCCTTGTCGAAGCCCGACATCGGTCCGGCATCGAGGCCCACCGCGCGCGCAGCGAGCAGCAGGTAGCCGGCCTGCAGGCTGGCATTGCGAAAGGCCGTTTCGTGCGCGGCCTCGGGGCTTGCGGTGAACCAGCTGCGCGCGTCGGCATGCGGGAACAGCGTGGGCAGCTTGTCGTAGAACCTGCGGTCCCACGCGGCGATCACCGTGACCGGCGCGGTCATGGTCTTGTCGAGGTTGCCCTTGGAGAGGGCGGGTGCGAGGCGCTGCTTGCCTTCGGGCGTGCGCACGAACACGAAGCGCGCGGGCGAGCAGTTGGCGGAGGTCGGGCCCAGGCTGGCGAGCGCGTAGACCTGCTGCAGCTGTGCATCGGAAACCGGTTCGTCCGTCCAGCCGTTGTGGCTGCGCGCACCGGTGAAGAGAAGCGCCAGCATGGCGTCGTCGAGGGTGTGTGCGGTGGTCATGCGGAAATTGCGGATGTGCCGACCCGGGCGAGGAAGTCGAGCAGGCTGCGGTTGAAGGTTGGGGCCTCGGTCACGCTGTGCGCATGGCCGCCGTGCGGCATGAAGTCGAGCGTGACATCGTGCAGGCCGTCGGCCAGGCGCTGCGAGCAGGTCCAGGGCACGAGCACGTCGTCCCTGGCGGCGGCTACCAGCGTGGGCGCCGTGATGTCTGCGAGGTGTGCGTCGACATCGAAGGCGCGCAGTGCGGCGATGCGCGCGCGCATGTTGGCTTCACCGGGGAAATGCGCAAAGGCATGATCGACTTCGTCGGCCACGCGCTGTGCATGTTCGGCGCACCAGGCGGCGGGGTACAGGAAGATCGGTTGCGCCTCCACATACGCGCGCGGGCCGAGGGTGCCGAGCAGCGCGAGCCGCGCATCGAAGCAGCGCGCCGAATGCGGATTCGGTTTCGACCAGGCGTTGACGAGCACCAGGCTCGCCATGCAGTCGGGCGCATCGAGTGCGAGCCGCAGGCCGACCAGCCCGCCGAGCGCATGGCCCACGAAGTGGCACTGCGCGGTGTTCGTGGCATCGAGGATCTCGATCACATCGCGTGCCATGTCGGAGATCGCGTACCCGTCATCGGGCAGCGTGTCGGGGCTGCGGCCCGTTCCGCGCTGGTCGTAGGCAATGACGCGATGGCCCGCCTCGACCAGCGCGCCGAGCTGCGGCTGCCAGAAGCCGGCCGAGCCACCCAGGCCGGACGACAGCAACACAGTGGCCGCCGCATCGGATGGCCCATGCACCTCGTAGTGCAGCGCGCTCATGCCGTTCAGGCCTTCTTGCCGACGTGCGCGATCGAGGCGATCTCTACGAGCGCGTCAGGCTTCACGAGGCCGCACTGGATGCAGTAGCGCGCGGGCTTGGTGCCGGGAAAGAACTCGGCGTAGACCGCGTTGATCTTCGCGTAGTCGGCCCAGTCCTTGAGCATGATCTGGTTGAAGGTCACGTCGTCCATGGTGCCGCCCGCGGCCTCGACCACGCCCTGGATGGTCGTGAGCACGTGCCGCGCCTGCGCGCTCGCGTCGCCGACGTGGACCACGTTGTTGTCCTTGTCGAAGGGCAGGGTGCCCGAGACGTAGAGCACGCCGTCGGCGAGCGTGCCGGGGACGTAGGGGGCGAGGGGCACGCCGGTGCCGGGCGGGATGATGGCTTGCTTGGGCATGGGGATTCCTTCGGAAGAAAAAGATCAGGCGATGGCCGCTTCGGCCGGAACGGGCGGGGCAATGGACGATGGTGAAAAGGTGTTGCAGAACTGCTCCACCGTGGAGACCCAGCCGAAGAAGGTCTCGACGTTGTAGACCGAGGCCTTCTGGATGGCCGGGCCGCCGAGTTCGTGCGTGGCGTCCTCGAGCATCACCGCGAAGTATTCGAGGTGGAAGGCGTCGCGCAGCGTGGACTCCACGCACACGTTGGTCGCGATGCCGGTGAACACGAGGTGGCGGATGCCGCGGGCGCGCAAGGTGCTGTCGAGCGTGCTGTTGAAGAAGCCGCTGTAGCGCGTCTTGGGCACCACGATGTCGCCGGCCTGCGGCTTCATCTCGGCGATGAGCTCGTAGTCCCAGCCGCCCTTGGCGAGGAACTTGCCCTGCAGTTCGGGCTTGGCGCGCATGGTCTTGAGCGCGTTCGACTTGTGCCAGTTGGGCGAGCCGGGGCCGCCCGCTTCGACATACGCCGCGTCCCAGCCGTTCTGCAGGAACACGACCAGCATGCCGGCCGCACGCGCCGCGGCGATGGTGCGCGCGATGTTGGCGATCGTGCCCTGCGCGCCCGAGATGTCGAAGCCGGCCGAGTCGACGTACCCGCCGGTCGAGGCATAGGCGTTCTGCATGTCGACGACGACGAGCGCCGAGTCGGTGGCGTGCAGCGCGAGCGGCTCGGGGCGAGCGGGCAGCACGAGCGGTGCGGGCGCGCCCGGCAGGCGCGGTGCGCCGACGGGCGTGGTCGAAGTGAGCGTGGTGTTGCGTGCGGGCGTGGTCACGTCGCGCTCCTCGTCAGGCCGCGAGGCGCTCGGGTTCGACCTGCGAAGCCACGGGGCTCTGCACGTGCGCGCGGCTCTTCATCAGCGGCTGGATGCGCTCGCCGAAGGCCTCGACGCCTTGGACGAAGTCGTCGAAGGTCAGCAGCACGCCTTCGGTGCCCGGCACTTGCGCCACCTCGTCGAGCAGGCGCGCCACGGTTTCGTAGGAGCCGACCAGCGTGCCCATGTTGATGTTCACCGCCGAGGTCGGGTCGGCCATCTGCCGCACGTTGGTGTCGGCGCCCGACCTGGTGTCGGCCGCGCCCTGCTGGCCCAGCCACGCGATGGCCTCGTGGTCGGCGCCCGCCTTGTAGTGCTCCCACTTGGCGCGGGCAGCTTCGTCGGTTTCGCCGGCGATCACCATCATCAGCACGTAGGTGGTGACGTGGCGGCCGGTCTTGCGCGTGGCCTCGATGAGTTTCTCGGCAGCGGGCGCGAAGGCCTTGGGCGTGTTCACGCCCTTGCCGAAGCAGAAGTTGTAGTCGGCGTACTTCGCGGAGAAGTCCATGCCCGCATCACTCTGGCCGGCGCAGATCACCTTCATGTCGGCCTGCGGCTGCGGGCTCAGGCGGCAGTCGTCCATCTGGAAATGGTCGCCCTTGAAGTCGGACTGGCCCTGGCCCCAGAGGTCGCGCAGCACCTGGATGTATTCGCTGAGGTACTGGTAGCGCGTGCCGAAGAACTGGTCGCCGGGCCACATGCCCATCTGCGAGTACTCGGGCCGCTGCCAGCCGGTGACGAGGTTGAGGCCGAAGCGGCCGCCGGAGATCGAGTCGATGGTCGAGGCCATGCGCGCGACGATGGCCGGCGGCATCACCAGCGAGGCGGCGGTGGCGAAGAGCTTGATCTTCGTGGTCACGGCTGCGAGTCCGGCCATGAGCGTGAAGGACTCGAGGTTGTGGTCCCAGAACTCGGTCTTGCCGCCGAAGCCGCGCAGCTTGATCATCGACAGCGCGAAATCGACGCCGTAGCGCTCGGCCTTCAGCGTGATCTCCTTGTTGAGTTCGAAACTGGGTTTGTACTGCGGTGCGTTTTCCGAAAGCAGCCAGCCGTTGTTGCCGATGGGAATGAAGATGCCGACGTTCATGAAGGGCTCCTGTTGCGGGGTTGCAGAGCCCTATGCATGTGGCGTGCCAGTCGGATAAGTCTTTTCAAATCAATGGGTTATGTATTTTTGGAATTTTTGTTTTGACCATTTGGTCCAAAGTGGAGCGGGCGAACCGAAAGGTTTGCGGCAGCGCGGTGCAGTCCGGACCAAAGCGGTGCAGCGTCGGCGTCACGAACGGCGCGGCAAAATCACGCCATGCCCAAGACCCCACTCCGCGCCGCCGCGGCCATCGGCGGCACCGCCGACGACCTTGAGGCGGCCTTCTACGAAGCGCTGCAACGCGGCGACATCGATGCATTGATGGCCTGCTGGGCCGACGAAKATGAAGTGTTCTGCGTGCATCCCGGCGGCCCGCGGCTGGTGGGAACCGTGGCGATCCGCGCGGCTTTCGAGCAGATGTTCGGCAACGGCGCGATCCACGCCATGCCGGCGCGGGTGCGCAAGATCGAGTCGCTGGCGAGCGCGGTGCACAACGTGCTGGAGCGCATCGAGGTGCTCACCGCCGAAGGCCCGCGCCATGCCTTCGTGCTGGCCACCAACGTTTATCACAAGACCGCGCAGGGCTGGCGCATGGTGGCGCATCATGCAAGTCCGGGCAGCGCGAGAGAGCCGGATGACGCGAACGATCCGCCCCAGACCCTTCACTGATGCCTCCTGACGCACCTTCTTCCCTGAACCTTCCTCAGTCGGCCATGGACTATGTGGCACCGCGCTGGCTGCCCGGCGGCAACCTGCAGACCATCTGGGCCGCGCTCTATGCCCGTCGATTCGACGGGGCGGCGCCGGTGTACCGCCGCGAGCGCTGGAATGCCCCCGACGGCGACTTCATCGACGTCGACTTCGTCGATGCGCCCCGGCCGGGACCGCGGCCGCTGCTGGTGCTGTTCCACGGCCTCGAGGGTTCCTCGCGCAGCCACTATGCGGAAGCCTTCGCTGCGTTTGCCGCCGAGCGCGGCATGGACTTCGCGGTGCCGCACTTCAGGGGCTGCAGCGGCGAGCTGAACCTTGCGCCGCGTGCCTATCACTCGGGCGATTACGAAGAGATCGGCTGGATCCTGCGGCGCATGCACGATCAGCACGCGCTGCGCAGCGGCGGCCCGGTGCTGGCCGCGGGCGTCTCGCTCGGCGGCAATGCGCTGCTGCGCTGGGCCTGCGAGGCAGGCGACACGGCGCGGGCCTCGGTCAGTGCGGTGGCCTCGGTGTGCGCGCCGCTCGACCTCGCGGCCGGCGGCGAGGCGATCGGCCGCGGCTTCAACCGGCTGGTCTACACGCGCATGTTCCTCTCGACCATGAAGCCCAAGGCGCTGGCCAAGCTGGCGCAGTTCCCGGGGCTGTTCGACCGCGACCGGCTGCTGGCGGCGCAGGACCTCTACACCTTCGACGATGTGTTCACCGCCCCGCTGCACGGCTTTCGCAATACCGACGACTACTGGGCGCGGGGCTCGTCCAAGCCGCACCTGAGCGCGATCCGCGTGCCCACGCTGGTGGTGAACGCGCTCAACGATCCGTTCATTCCGGCCCGCAGCCTGCCGGGCCCCGGCGAGGTTGGAAAGCACGTCACGCTGTGGCAGCCGGCGCATGGCGGCCACGTGGGCTTCCCGCTGGGGCCGCCGCCGGCGCATGTGCGGGGAATGCCGGAGCGCGTGGGCGGCTGGCTGGCCCAATTCGCATAGTGCGCGAAGCCTGGGGGGCGAGCAAAATACACGCATGGACGACATCGTCAAACAGGCGCTTGCCAAATGGCCCAACGTGCCGCATTGCTACGGCTGGCTCGGCCTCGACGCGCGCGGCAACTGGTACATGCGCGACGACCGCACCCAGGCCCAGGGTCCCTTCCGGCTGGCCAAGGGCTCGATGCTGCGGCACGAGAAGCTGATCGATTTCATCCAGCGCAACTACGAGCACGACGACGAAGGGCAGTGGTTCTTCCAGAACGGGCCGCAGCGCGTCTATGTCGAGCTGGAGGCCGCGCCGATGGTCTGGCGCGTGGCCAACGAGGCCGACGGCTTCACGGTCACGGCCCATACCGGCAAGGCGGTCGACGTCTCGGCTTGTTTGCTCGACGAGGACGGCCGGCTCTATCTGGCTGCGCCGATCGGGCTGGGGCTGGTCCATACGCAGGATGTCGGCATCGCGGCCGAAGCCATCGAGCAGGGCCTGTGGACGCCCGAGGCGGTGCAGGCCGGCGAACTGCCGAAGCGCTTCGGCCATGTCCTGAGCCCGGCAGAGCGTCATGTCGATGCTGGTCCGGCGCTACCAAAACAATAGCGCACTGCATCGACCGCCCACAAAAAAAGCCGGCGCTGGGCCGGCTTTTTCTTTGGAGCGGGGCCGATTACTTGGCCGGCGCAGCCGCTGAAGCCGCAGGTGCCGCGCCCGAAGCTGCCTCTGCGGGCGCGGCCGCCGCCGGACGGTCCGGGATCGGGAACTTGGCACCGCCTGCATTGGCCATGTAGACCACCGCACGGCCCACTTCGAGGTCTTCGAAGTCGCCGCCGCCCTGGGCGGGCATGGCGCCCTTGCCCTTCAGCGCGTGCTCGAGCAGCGTGGCGTAGCCCTGGCCGAGGCGGGGGCCCCAGGCTGCAGCGTCGTTCAGGTGAGGTGCACCGGGAATGCCCGGGGCGCCGTGGCAGGCGACGCACTGGGCCTTGAACACGGCTTCACCGGCGGCGAGGGCACGGTTGGCGTCGCGGATCTCGATGGTGCCGACCTTCTTGAGGCGCTCGGCCACTTCACGGTCGCGTGCTTCCTTCGACACGCCGTAGAGCGCCATGCTCTCGCCCTCGGCGGTGCCGGCGGGCTTGGTGCCCGAGACCACGTAGGAGACAAGGCCCACGATGATCAGGATGGGGGCAATGAAGGAGAAAAATACCGCGAGCAGCAGTTGCTTCGGGTTCTTGATGGGGCCGATATGGGCTTCTTCTGTGGCCTGGTAGTGCGGGTCTGCGCTCATGGCGTCCTCAATAACGGGGGCTCGTCGGGGGGCTTTTTCTAGATCAACCGACGATTATAGAGAGGCCCCTCGCCCCGGCGGGCGATTGGCCTGTCGATATCGGGCGCCGGAGCGCCTCAGCCCTTGTCGCGTGTGGCCCAGCCGCCACCGAGGGTCTTGTACAGCGTGACCTGGTTCTGCAGCTGCAGCAGCCGCGCATTGACCGCCAGCTGCTGCGCCGTGAACAGCGAACGCTGCGCGTCGAGCAGGTCGAGCGCGCTCGCAATGCCGTTGCGGTAACGCAGGTCGGAGAGCTTGAAGCGCACCGCTTCCGCGGTGGCCTGCGCGCGCTGCGCACGCACCTCTTCGCCCAGCGTGGCGCGGCCCGCCAGTGCATCCGCCACTTCGCGGAACGCGGTCTGGATCGACTTCTCGTACTGCGCGACCGCGATTTCGCGCCCGGCCTTCGACGATTGCAGCGTGGCCCAGTTGCGGCCGGCATCGAAGATCGGCAGCGTGACCGTCGGCGCGAAGGACCAGGCCTTGGAGCCGCGGTCGAACAGGCCCGAGAACTCGCTGCTCGCGGTGCCGATCGAGCTGGTCAGCGACACGCGCGGGAAGAAGTTCGCACGCGCCGCGCCGATGTTGGCGTTGGCGGCGATCAACTGCTGCTCGGCCGCGCGGATGTCGGGCCGCTCGATCAGCATGTCGGAGGGCAGGCCCGCCGGCAAGTCGGGCATCGGCTGGATGCCTTCCAGTCCCTTGGCGCCGCCCGCGAGGGCATTCGCCGGCACCGGTGCGCCCAGCAGCAGGGCAAGCGCGTTCTCGTCCTGCAGTCGTGCGCGCTGCTGTTGCGCATAGGTGGCGCGGGCGCTTTCCGCGGCCGTGTTGGCGGCCTGGAAGTCGATTTCGGACGACACGCCGTTGTCGAAGCGCAGCTTGGCCAGGCGCACCGACTCTTCGCGCGTGACCATCGTCTGGCGCGTGATCTCGAGCAGTTCATCGTCCGCCATGAGCGTGAGCCAGCCCGTGGCGACCGACGCGATCAGGCTGATCTGCGCGGCCTTGCGCGCTTCCTCGGTGGCGAGGTACTGCGCGAGCGCCTGGTCCTTCAGCGCGCGGATGCGGCCGAAGAAGTCGAGCTCCCAGGCGCTGAAGCCGAAGTTGACGCTGTACTGCGACGACACGCTGCCCGCGCTGCTGTCGAACGCCTGGTAGGGGTTCGGGCTCGAGCGCGAGCCGCTGCCCGTGAGGCCGAGTGCAGGGAACAGGGCCGACCGTTCGATCTGGAACTGCGCGCGCGCCTGCTCGATGTTGAGCACCGACACGCGCAGGTCGCGGTTGTTCGTGAGCGCCGTCTGGATCAGGCCCGCGAGGCGCGGGTCGGTGAAGAAGTCCTGCCAGGGCAGGGCCGCGGCCGCCTGGCCGGCCGGTTGCGCCGGGTCACCCGGGAAGGTGGTCGGCACCGGCGCGGCGGGGCGCTCGTAGGTCGGAATCAGCGAGCAGCCGGCCAGCAGCATTGCCGCAGCCAGGGCTGTGGGAATCAATTTTTTAGTCATGTGCTTTCTCTTCCGTGATGCCGGCGGCTTCCGCATGCCGCTTGTCGACCTCGTGCTGGCGCGCACTGCCCTTGAACAGCGTGCGCACCACGACGAAGAACACCGGCACGAAGATCACGGCAAGCGCGGTACCGGTCACCATGCCGCCGAGCACGCCCGTGCCGATGGCGCGCTGGCTGGCCGAACCGGCGCCCGAGGCGATCACCAGCGGAACCACGCCCAGGCCGAAGGCCAGCGAGGTCATGATGATCGGGCGGAAACGCAGATGGGCTGCGGCCAGCGCCGCTTCGACGACGCCCTTGCCCTGCGCCTGCAGATCCTTCGCGAACTCGATGATCAGAATCGCGTTCTTCGCCGAAAGGCCGATGATGGTGATCAGCCCCACCTGGAAGTACACGTCGTTCGAATAGGCGCGCAGCATCGTGGCCAGCAGCACGCCCAGCACGCCGAGCGGCACCACCAGAATCACCGACAGCGGGATCGTCCAGCTTTCGTACAGCGCGGCCAGGCACAGGAACACCGCCAGGATCGCGAAGCCGTACAGGATGATGGCCTGCGAACCCGCGAGCTTTTCTTCACGCGACTGGCCGGTCCATTCGAAGCCGAAGCCTTGCGGCAACTGGCCGGCGAGCTTTTCCATCTCGGCCATGGCGGCACCCGTGCTGAAGCCCGCGGCGGCGGAGCCGCTGATGCGGATCGCGGGGTAGCCGTTGTAGCGCACCGTCTGCGTGGCGCCCGTGACCCACTTGGTGGTCGCGAAGGCCGACAGCGGCACCGGCTGGCCCTGCGTGTTGCTGGCGTTCAGCTTGAGCAGGTCGTCGGGCTGCATGCGTGCGGGCGCATCGGCCTGCACCACCACGCGCTGCAGGCGGCCGCGGTTCGGGAAGTCGTTGATGTAGCTCGAACCCAGGCCGGTCGACAGCGTTGCGTTGATCGCATCGAAGGTCACGCCCAGGGCACTGGCCTTGTCGCGGTCGATGTCGATCTGCAGCTGCGGCGCGTCTTCCAGGCCGTCGGGGCGAACCTGCGTCAGGATCTTGCTTTGCCCGGCCATGCCCAGCAGCTGGTTGCGTGCGTTGATCAGCGCCTCGTGGCCTGCGCCCGAGCGGTCCTGCAAGCGGAAGCTGAAGCCGCTGGCATTGCCCAGTTCGGGAATGGGCGGCGGGCTCAACGGGTAGATGAAGGCGTCGCGGATGCCCGAGAGCGCCCCGAAGGCACGTCCGGCCAGCGCGCTGGCCGAGTGGGCCGGGTCCTTGCGTTCTTCCCAGTCCTTGAGCGTCACGAAGGCGAGGCCCGCGTTCTGGCCCTGGCCCGAGAAGCTGAAGCCCATCACGCCCACCATGCTCTGCACTTCGGGCTGCTTGAGGATGAAGCCTTCGACCTGCTGCATGACCGACAGCGCACGCTCTTGCGTCGCGCCCGGCGGCAGCTGCACGTTGACGATGATGTTGCCCTGGTCTTCTTCCGGCAGGAAGGAGCTCGGCAGGCGCATGTAGGTGAACACCACCGCGCCGATGATCGCGACGTAGATGATCAGGTAGCGCGCGGCGCGGCGCAGGATGCGCGCGACGATGCCTTCGTAGCCCTTGGCCGTGCGCGTGAAACCGCGGTTGAACCAGCCGAAGAAGCCGGTCTTCTCATGGTGGTGGCCTGCTTCCACGGGCTTGAGCAGCGTGGCGCACAGCGCCGGCGTGAGCGACAGCGCCATGAAGGCCGAGAAGCCGATCGACGTCACCATCACCGCCGAGAACTGGCGGTAGATGTTGCCGGTCGAACCCGCGAAGAACGCGAGCGGCACGAACACCGAGATCAGCACCACCGTCACGCCGATGATGGCGCCGGAGATCTGCCTCATGGCCTTGCGCGTGGCTTCGAGCGGCGAGAGCCCCTCTTCGCTCATGATGCGTTCGACATTCTCGACCACCACGATGGCATCGTCCACCACGATACCGATCACCAGCACCATGCCGAACATGGTCAGCACGTTGATCGAGAAGCCGAGTGCCAGCAGCGACGCGAACGTGCCCAGCAGCGCGATGGGCACCACGATGGTCGGGATGATCGTGTAGCGCCAGTTCTGCAGGAACAGGAACATCACCACGAACACCAGCGCCACGGCTTCCAGCAGCGTCTTGACCACTTCGGTGATCGAGATCTGCACGAAGCGCGAGCTGTCGTACGGAATGTTCCACTTCACGCCCTGCGGGAAGAAGCGTTCGAGCTCGGTCATCTTGGCGCGGATCGCCTTGGCCGATTGCAGTGCGTTGCCGTTGGGCGTGGGCTGGACGCCGATACCGACCGCCGGCACGCCGTTCAGGCGGGCCGAGGTGGCATACGACTGGCCGCCGAGTTCGACGCGCGCCACGTCCTTCAGCCGCACGGTCGAGCCGTCGGTGTTGGCACGCAGCACGATGTTCTTGAACTGCTCGACGTTGGCGAGCTGGCCATTCACCACCACGGTGGCCGCGATGGCCTGGCCGGGAATGTTCGGCAGGTCGCCGATGGTGCCGGAGGACACCTGGGCGTTCTGCGCGCGGATCGCGTTGTTCACGTCCGTCGCCGACAGGTTGAAGCCCTGCAGCTTGGCCGGATCGATCCACACGCGCATGGCGTTTTCGGTGCCGAACAGCTGGGCCTGGCCCACGCCCACGACGCGCTGCAGTTCGGGCACGATGTTGCGCGAGGCGTAGTCGCCGAGCGCGACCGGGTCGAAGGCGGGGTTGTCCGAAGACAGCATCGCGAACAGCAGGAAGTTGTTGCGCGACTTGTCCACGCGCACGCCCTGCTGCGTCACGGCCGCCGGCAGGCGCGGCGTGGCGCGAGAGAGCCGGTTCTGCACGTCCACCTGCGCGAGGTCGGGGTTGGTGCCGGCCTCGAAGCTGATCGTGATGGAGCCGGTGCCGTCGGCCTGGGCCACCGATTCCATGTAGATCAGGCCCGGCGAGCCGTTCATCTCGCGCTCGATGACGGACAGCACGCTGTCCTCCAGCGTCTGGGCCGAGGCGCCGGGGTAGGCGGTGTTGATCACGATGGCCGGCGGTGCCACCGGCGGATACTGCGAGATCGGCAGCTGGGTGATTGCCACGCTGCCCATCACCAGGATGAACAGCGCGATCACCCACGCGAAGATCGGGCGGTCGATAAAGAATTTGGCCATGCGGGCGCGCTCCTGATTACTTCTTCTCGGCCGTGGCTGCCGCCGGGCCGTTGGCTGGCGCCGCGGCGGCGGAGGCCGCCGGTGCTGCCGGTTGCGCGGCGCCCGTGGGCGCAGCTGGTTGTGCTGCGCCCGCGGGCGCAGGTGCCTTCCACGGCACAGCCTTCACCGGCGTGCCGGGCGGCATCATCTGCAGCTTCTGGAAGCCGTCGACCATCACCTGTTCGCCGGTCTTCAGGCCGTCGAGCACCACCCACTGGTTGTCCTTGGCGGCGCTGATCTTCACGGTGCGCTTGCTGATCTTGCCGTCGGCGCTCACGACCGACACGGTGTCGCCCTGCTGGGTGCGCGTGACGGCCTGCTGCGGCAGCGTGATCGCGTTGCTGGCCTGGGCCTGCTCGAGCTTCACGCGCACATACAGGCCAGGCAGCAGTTCGCCCTTGGGGTTGGGCACTTCGGCGCGCAGCGTGACCTGGCCGGTGGTCGAATCCACCGTGAGGTCGGAGAACAGCAGCTTGCCGGGCAGGGCGTAGTCGGTGCCGTCTTCCAGCACGACGCCCACGCTCGCGGCCTCTTCGCCGCTGGCACGCTTGTACTGGCCGGCGGCCAGCGCGCGGCGCAGCTTCATCACGTCGGAGGCCGACTGCGTGAAGTTCACATACACCGGGTTGATCTGCTGCACCACGGCGAGCTCGGTGGCGTCGCCCTGGCCCACCAGCGCGCCTTCGGTCACGAGGGCGCGGCCGATGCGGCCCGCGATGGGCGAGGTCACGTCGGCATAGCCGAGGTTGATCTTGGCGGTCTGCACGGCGGCGCGGCCCGAGGCCACGTCGGCTTCGGCGGTCTTTTGCGAGGCCACGGCGTTCGCGTATTCCTGCTTGCTCACGGCATTGGCCTCGACCAGCGGCTTGTAGCGGTCGGCCAGCGCCTTGGCCTGCACGGCGTTGGCTTCGGCGCGGGCGAGCGTGGCCTGTGCGTTCTGCGAAGCGGCCACCAGCGGTGCCGGGTCGATGCGGAACAGCAACTGGCCGGCCTTCACATCGCTGCCTTCGCGGAACTCGCGCTTGAGCAGGATGCCCGAGGCACGGGCGCGTACCTGCGCGATGCGCGAGGCTTCGAGGCGGCCCGGCAACTCGGTCACGAGGCCGACGTCGGTCGGCGTGGCGACGACCACGCCCACTTCGGGGGCCGGACGGCCGCCGCCACCTCCTGCGCCGCCGGGGCCGGCGGGTGCATCGCCCTTGCCGCAGCCCGCAAGGACCAGCAGGACGACGGCGGCCACGGTCGCGAGACGCGGCGAAAAGGACGATTGACGCGAGACATGCAGGAGAGGCATGCGATTCCTTTGAAGCGAAGACGGGAGATGGCGCGTTCGCGGAGCGAACCGGAAGCCAGCACAAACAGCTGGGCCATCGGGGAAGCCCGCTAGTTTACATACATTCATGGATGTATAGTGACGGCATGCAATGGCCCCACGATACGGGAGGGGCGTTGCCTTTACAAATCAGGAGACTTGGTGGCACGTCGTACGAAGGAAGAAGCATTGGCCACGCGGCATCGGTTGCTCGATGCTGCAGAGCTTCTGTTTCAGGCGCAAGGCGTCTCGCAGACTTCGCTGCAGCAGATTGCGCAGCAGGCCGGCGCCACGCGTGGCGCCATCTATTGGCATTTCAAGGACAAGGCCGATCTCTTCAACGCGATGATGGAGCGCGTCATCCTGCCGCTGGAGGCCGCGCCGAAGAGCGCTGTCGCCGCCGGCGTCGACGATCCCCTGGCCGAGATCGAGGAAGGCATGGTGCACGCGCTGATCCTCATGACCACCGACCCGCAGGTGCGCCGCGTGTTCGACGTGGCCACCCACAAGGTCGAATACACGCACGACATGGCCTCGGTGCAGCAGCGCCACCTCGATGCGCGCAACGCCTGCGTGGCCGACTTCGAAAAGGCCCTGCGGCTGGCCGCGCGCCGCGCCCGCATCAGGCTGCCGGTGCCCGGCTACATGGCGGCGCAGGGCATGCATGCGCTGATCAGCGGCCTGATCCAGAACTGGCTGCTCGACCCCGAGGCCTTCGACCTGGTGCCGACCGGCAGGCGCACATTTCGCGTCTACCTTGCCGGTCTCGGCTTCGTGCGGCCGCCCGTCGGCGGCGTTGTTGCACACGAAGCCGAAGCGGCAGCTGCCTGATAGGCGATAATCCAAGGCTCCGGTACTTTCCGGAACCTATCCTCTCGCTGTATTTCAACGGATAGAATTCGGCCCTCCGAAGGCTGAGATCCAGGTTCGATTCCTGGCGGCGGGACCAATTGCAAAATCCGGAAGAGTCCAGGCTCTTCCGGATTTTTTTATTCCTCCTCTGAAAGCGGCACTGACCGGTCGCACGCCATTTCGATTTCACTTGCGACAGAGCGCAACGACCCATGAAACACGAACTTCGCTTCGACAGGGCCATCGAGCTCCTTCGACGGGGCCAGCATCAGGCCGTCGAGCAGTTGCGCAGCAATGGCGGCGACGAGGCGGCCCGGCAAGCGAAACGACAGCTCGACCTGGCCCTGCGATGCCTCGACCTGTGCGAGCGCTATCAGATCGACCCCAAGGCAAAGGTCACCACCGTTCCGTGGCCTGCGGAAGCGTTCGGAACCTTCGAAGTGTTCGACGTCGGCGAGGACGGATTGGCGGAAAGGCCGCTCATCGTGGATGGTCAACCACTTGAACTCGCGCCGGGCGAACTGATCATTCATCTGCGCCATGTGCTCAACCTGGAATCGACGCCCGGGTCGCCGCCTTCTGCTTGAGGTGGCGCACACAAGGCACAAGGCCGGGAGCTTCCCTGAGCTCCCGGCCTTTCTTTTTCCCTTTCCGCCGAAGCTGTCGCTTTGGCCCTGGGAATGATTCTCACGCGCATCTCTAGAATAGACCCCTTCTGAATAGTTTCGACTGCCGTGCTTTCCGGTGCACGCGCATGCGCCATGCACAAGTTTCTTCTGGCAACGCCACTCGCGCTCGCGGGGACCTTCTCTCACGTCTCCCACGCCCAAACGACCGATTCCGCCCCCGAGGCGCGTGGACAACTCGGCACCATCACGGTGGAATCGAGCGCGACCAGCGGGTTCGTCGCCCGTACCGTGGAGGCCGGCACGTTCAGGGGCGCCAACATCCTGGAGGTTCCCGCGACGGTCAACACCGTCACGCGCGACGTGTTCGAGCTCCAGGGCGCGGCGAGCATCTACGAGGTGCTGCGCAACACGGCCGGTGTGACACGCCAGCAGAACGGCGGCGACACCTTCGACCAGCTCGTGATCCGCGGCATCGCGGTCGAGAACCGCACGAACTACCGGCTCAACGGCTCACTCGCGATTCCCAACGTCTCCGAAATCCCGATGGAGAACAAGGAGCGCGTCGAGGTGCTGAAGGGCGCATCGGCGCTCTACTACGGCTTCACCACGCCCGCGGGCATCGTCAATCTGGTGACCAAGCGCGCCGGCAGCACGCCGGTGAGCACCGTCGGCCTCGGCTTCGACGACAAGGGGTCGTTGCAGGCGAGCGCCGACATCGGCCGCCAGTTCGGCGACCAGCAGCAGTACGGCCTGCGGATCAACGCGGCCGGTGGCCGCATCGGCTCCAACATCGAGGGAGTGGACGGCAACCGCAGGTTCGTCTCGGCCGCCTTCGACTGGCGCATCAACAGCCGCCTCACCCTCAAGGCCGACGTCGAGAACTACCGCAAGCGCATCACCGAGCAGGCGGGCATCGCGAGGCTGGCGGCCGTCAACGGCGTGATCGCCTTGCCCGCCGTGCCCGACCCGGACAAGCTGCTGGGCCCGCCGTGGGCGGTGTTCGACGCCGAAGTCACTAACACGCAGTTGCGTGCCGACTATTCGATCAGCGACAACTGGGCGCTGACAGTGGAAGCCGGCCACTCCGAAGCCGAGCGCGACCGCAGGCTCGCGAGCTTCAGCAACTACAACGTGCTGACCGGTGCAGGCCGCATCACCGGCAACGACCAGCGCCTGAAGCAGACGTCCGACCTGTTCCGCACCGAGCTGTTCGGCACCTTCTCGACCGGCAGCGTGCAGCATGAACTCACGCTCGGCGCCGCGCAGAGCAAGAAGACACAGGACCCGATCTTCCAGCGCAACTACGGCGGCGCGAGCACCGTGCAGAACCTGTACAACCCGGTTGCCATCGGCTACCTGCCGCTGACCGCGCTCCCCACCCGGCCCACCACGGGGGCGCAGGACAGCGAAGAGCTGGGTCTCTACGCACTCGACCGCATCACCTTCTCGCCGCAATGGCAACTGGTGGCCGGTGCGCGCCATACGCACTACCAGAGCACGCAGGGGGCCAGCGCCACGATCCCGGCGATTGCCTTCGACGTGCGCAAGACCACGCCGCTCGCTGCGCTCAGCTACAAGTTCACGCCTGACCTGGTGGGCTACGTGTCGTATGCGCAGGGCGTCGAGGAAGGCGAGATCGCACCCGCCGGCACCGCCAACCAGAATGCCCACATGCCGCCTGGCGTGAGCAAGCAGAAAGAGATCGGCCTGCGCTGGCTCACCGGCGGCGGAATGCTGCTGTCCGGCGCGCTGTTCGACATCGAACGCCCGGGCGCCTACACCAACAGCGCCAACACCTTCGTGGCCGACGGACGGCAGCGCTACCGCGGCCTGGAGATCTCGGCGCAGGGCCGCCTGACCCGCGCACTCGCGTGGCAGCTCTCGGCCCAGTCGCTCGATGCCGAGTTCCGCGGCATCAACGCCCAGTACAACGGGAAAATGCCCGAGAACACCGCCAGGCAAACGGCCAGCGCTTTTCTCTCGTACGACATTGCGGCGGTTCCCGGCCTGTCGGTCAACGCCGGGGCGTACTACACGGGACGGCGTCCGGTGGACGACCTGAACCAGGCATTCATCGGCGGAAACACCATCTTCGGCCTGGGTGCGCGCTATGTCACGCAGCTCTTCGGCAAGCGCACGCTGTGGCAGGTCAACGTCGACAACGTCGGCGACAAGCGCTACTGGGCGGCGGCCGGCACGCGGCTGGCCGTCGGCGCGCCGCGCTCGATCAAGGCGACCCTCAAGGTGGACCTCTGAAATGGCTACTGCTCTCCTGAGGCGCGTCTGGTTCCAGATCCACTGGTTCATCGGCATCACGGCCGGGTCCGTGCTCGTGTTGATCGGGTTGACCGGCGCAGTGCTTTCCTTTCGCGCCGAAATCGTCGACGCGATCAATCCCGAGCTGCGCCATGCGCCCAATCCGGCTGGCGCGGCGGCGCTGCTGCCCGCGGCCCTGGCGGAGCACCTGCAGGCGGCGCATCCGACGCGCCGGATCGTCACGCTCACGGTGTTCGCCGAGCCCGGACGGCCGGCACGCGTCAACTTCGCCCCGCCGGAAGGCCAGCGTCGGGGCGAGGTGCGGCTGGTCGATCCCTGGACGGCCAGCCTGCTGCCGGAACCGAAGGGCGATGCCTTCTTCGAGTTCGTCGAGAACCTGCACCGCTGGCTGTTGCTGCCTCGGGACACGGGCAAGCCCGTCACCGGCACCCTGGCCGTGGGCCTGTTGATTCTGGCGTTGTCGGGGCTCTATCTGCGCTGGCCGCGCCGGCCGCTCGCCTGGCGGGCCTGGCTGAAACTGGACTTCGCACTCACCGGTCGCGCATTCCTCTGGAACCTGCACGCCGTGGCCGGCACCGTGGCGCTGCTGGCGTACCTGGCCTCCAGCCTGACGGGCATGTATTGGGGCTTCGATGCGTTGCGCACGCTGGTCGACGACGCAGCGGGCGAGGGGCGCGCGGTCCGCGCGCAACGCATGCAGGCCGGCAGCACGCCCGCCAAGGCGGCCGCAGCGCCCAGGCCCGACCTGCAGCGGGTGTGGCAATCCTTCCTGCAGGAAACCAACGGCGACTGGAGCCAGGCCACCCTGCGCCTGCCGGCACGCAACGCACCGCAGGTCGAAGCGACCTACCTGCGCGCCAACCCCGAGCACGAGCGGGCACGCAATCGCCTCTATCTCGATGCTGCCGCCGGTGAAGCCGCGCAGCACGAGCGCTACGCCGACAAGCCACTGGCAGGCCGGCTGGTCAACAGCATCTATCCGATGCACATGGGCACCTACTGGGGCATGCCGGGCCGCGTCGTGATGACGCTCAGCAGCCTGGGCCTGGCGCTGTTCGCGATCAGCGGATGGATGCTCTATCTCGGACGCCGGCGCACCAAGCGCGCCGTGCGCGACGAGCGCGAGCGACTGGGCCCGGCGCTGCAGGCGGCCGGACGCGGCATCGAGCCCGTGCTGCTCGCCTTTGCGACCCAGACCGGCCACGCGGAGCGCATTGCGCTGCAGACGGCGGCGGCCCTGCAATCGGCCGGCGTTGCGGTGGTGCTGCAGCCCCTGGTCCGCCTGAGCGTGGATGCGCTGCGGCACTACCGCAAGGTGCTGCTGGTGGCCAGCACCTCCGGCGACGGCGATCCGCCGGACAGCCTGCGCGCCTTTGCGCGCCAGTTCGCACGGCAAACCGGCTCCGGCCTGCAGCATGTGCGCTACGGATTGCTTGCATTGGGCGACAGGCACTACGCCAACTTCTGCGGCTTCGGCAGGACACTGGACCACGACCTGCGCGGCCATGGCGCGCAGGCGCTGTTCCCGATGATCGAGGTGAGCAATGGCGATGCCGGCGCCCTCGCGCACTGGCAACGGTCGCTGGCCGAAGCATTCGAAGTCCAGGTCGACACGTGGCAGATGCACAAGCCGGAGGCGGCTCCCTTCGCGTCGTGGCGCCTCCTGCGCCGAACCCTGCTCAACGCGGGCAGCCAGGGCGATCCTCTCTTCGAGATCGAGCTGGACCGCCCCGGCGCAGCCGCCTGGGTGCCGGGTGCACTCGTCGAACTGCGGCCGCGTCAGGCCAGCCATGCGGTCGAGCGGGTCCTGCGCCACGCCGGGCTCGACGGGCAAACGCTCGTGCGTTGCGATGGCCATGAGTGCACGCTCGAGGACGCCCTGGCTCGCAGCACACTTCCTATTGCGCCAGCACCCACGACTGCGCAGGCACTGGCTGACACACTGCGGCCGCTGGCGCCGCGACGCTACTCCGTGGCATCGATCGCGGCCGATGGCTGCGTGCAATTGCTGGTGCGCCAGGCCCGCCGTGACGACGGATTGGGTGTGGCGTCGGGCTGGTTGACTGCCTGGGCGCCGGCAGATGCCGCTGTCGAGTTGCGTCTGTTGCCCAATCCCGGCTTTGCGCTCGTCGACGATGAGGTGCCATGCATCTTCATCGGCAACGGTTCCGGCTTTGCGGGCCTGCGCGCGCATCTTCGCGAGCGCGTGCGGCGAGGACATGGGCGCAACTGGTTGGTGTACGGCGAGCGGCATGCCGCGCACGACGCCTTCTGCACCGCAGAAACCGCGCAATGGCAAGCGGCCGGCGCACTGGAGCGCGTCGACCTGGTGTTCTCCCGCGACCAGGCGCAACGCCGGTATGTGCAGGACCGGTTGCGCGAGGCGRCCGACGCGCTGCGGCAATGGGTCGCCGACCGTGCCGTGATCTATGTCTGCGGCAGCCTCGAAGGCATGGCCGCGGGCGTCGATTCGGCGTTGCGCGAGGTGCTGGGAGCGTCGGCCTTCGACGACCTGGTTGCCGGGGGCCGCTATCGGCGCGACGTCTATTGAATGCGGGGCAACCGCGGCACGACCGGTCACGAACTATCATTGCCCCTGCTTTCAAGCCGCCCTCGAGGCGGGGATGCCCCGGCATCGCGGAAGCTTTCGCATGCAGGGGCTTCCGGTTTTTTCTTTCTCCCCGCGACGATTCACCACGCGCTGGCGTCGCCAGCGCGCACATGCAAGATTTCCACCCATGACGGAGTTGACTGATCTGGACGAGGCCAGCCTGGCAGAACATGCCGCGCAGTGGCGCAGGCGCGCATTGCGCGGCGAGAGGCAGGCGCGTGGCATTGCGCATGCCCTCGAAACCGAGATGCGCCGCCGTTCCGGCGATACGGTCACCCAGAACATCGACCTCGACACCCGTCCGCAGGCGCTGCGCCAGGCGGAGCGTCCCTGGTGGAAATTCTGGTGAGCCTGTAGCTCGGTCTGCGAAGGGCCGGGTCGGTTGCGGGGTTCCACAGACCCTGACACCATGGCCGCATGCCTTACCAACTCCATTACTGGCCCACGATTCAGGGCCGCGGTGAATTCGTGCGGCTCGCGCTCGAGGCGGCGGGTGCCGACTACGTCGACGTGGCGCGGCTGCCCGAGTCGAAGGGCGGTGGCGAGTCTGCGCTGGGTCAGCGGCTCGGCGATCCCCACAACGCCCGCGCCGCCTTCGCGCCGCCTTTTCTGGTCGACGGCGACATCGTGGTGGGGCAGACGGCGGCGATCCTGCTGTACCTCGGGCCGCGGCTCGGGCTGTCGGGCGTCGGCGAGTCCGATGGTTTGTGGACGCACCAGCTGCAGCTCACCATTGCCGACGCGGTCGCCGAGGCCCACGACACGCACCATCCGATCTCGACCGGTGCCTACTACGAAGAACAGCGCGACGCGGCCGTGCAGCGCGCGCGGGCCTTCCGCGAAGAGCGGATCCCGAAGTTTCTGAACTGGTTCGAGCAGGTGCTGCAGCGCAACCCCGCAGGCGACCTGCACCTGGTCGGCGACATGCTGACCTATGCCGATCTCTCGCTGTTCCAGCTGGTGGACGGTTTGCACTACGCGTTTCCGAAGGCCACCGCGAGGGCGCTGGCCCGCACGCCGGCCGTCGAGAAGCTGCACGCCAACATCAAGCGTCGCCAGCGCGTGCGCGACTACCTGCAAAGCCCGCGCCGTATCGCGTTCAACGAGGATGGGATCTTCAGGCGGTATGCGGAGCTGGACGGCTAGTCGCCCGGCTCGTCGTTGCGGATGCGCAGTGCCGTTTCGTACAGCGCATTGCGCGGCGCGCCGCTGATCTCGGCGGCGAGCCGCACCGCGGTC
This sequence comes from Variovorax sp. P4_B10, assembly GCF_056402375.1. Taxonomy (NCBI): domain Bacteria; kingdom Pseudomonadati; phylum Pseudomonadota; class Betaproteobacteria; order Burkholderiales; family Comamonadaceae; genus Variovorax; species Variovorax sp. P4_B10. The sequence continues at coordinate 41,134 of NZ_JBFUHN010000013.1, forward strand.
TTCACGGGCAACTCGGCCAGCAGCAGGCGCAGCACGCGCTCGCCTTCGGCACCACCGTCGCCGCTCACCGCCACCGGATGCAGCACGAGCGCGAACTCCCCCCTGATGCGGTCGCGGTCGGCCCCGAACCAGTCGGGCAGGGCGCTGGCCGCCACGGTCGCGATGTCCTCGAACTGCTTGGTGAGTTCGCGGCCCACGGTGATGCGGCGTTCGCCCAGCACGGCGAGCGCGCGCGCGAGGCTTTCGATGCGGTGCGGCGCCTCCAGCAGCACCACGGCGCGCGGCTCCTGCGAGAGTGCCTGCACGGCGGTGTCGCGCTCGCCGGCCTTGCTCGGCAGGAAACCCGCGAAGACGAAGGCGCTGCTGGCATTGCCGTCGGCGCCATCGGCCACCAGGCCGGCGGCGCCGATCAGCGTGGTGACGCTGCTGGCGCCCGGCAGCGGCAGCACGCGCTGGCCCGCCGCGCGCACCGCCGCGACCAGCCGCGCGCCGGGGTCGCTCACGCCGGGCGTGCCGGCGTCGCTGACATAGGCGATGCGCTCGCCCTGCGCAAGCCGCGCGACCACGGCCTGTGCGGCCTCGGCCTCGTTGTGCTGGTGCACGGCCAGAAGCCGGGCGCCGGGGCGGTCGATGCCGTAGGCGCGCAGCAGGCTCTGGGTGTGGCGCGTGTCCTCGCAGGCGATCACGTCCACCAGCTGCAGCACATGCAGCGCGCGCAGCGTGATGTCGGCCAGGTTGCCGATCGGCGTCGCGACCACGTAGAGCGTGGCCTGCGGATAATGCTGCGCACCCGCGGCGTCGTGCGCGGCCGCAAGGGCGGCGCCGAAAGAAGCAGGTGCGAGTGAAGCCAAGAGGTTTCTCCGTGAGAGCGAACGACAACAAGAAGACGGCAGGGAGCCATGAAGACCACCACAACGAAGCATCGCGGCGATGCGGCGGAAGACGCTGCGCTCGAGCATCTGCAGGACGCCGGCCTCGTGCCGGTCGCGCGCAATTATCGAACGCCCGGCCGCGGCGGCGGCGAGATCGACCTGATCATGCGCGATCCGCGCGACGGCACGCTGGTGTTCGTCGAGGTCCGCCAGCGCAGCAGCGGCGCGCATGGCGGCGCGGGCGGCAGCGTCACCGGGCTGAAGCAGCGGCGCATCGTGTTCGCCGCGCGGCACTACCTGAGCCGGCTGCGCGCGGAGCCGCCGTGCCGTTTCGACGTGGTGCTGGTCGAGGAGAAAATCACCTGGCTCCCAGGCGCCTTTGACGCGGGCTGATCCGCTTGAAAGCTCCGAGGAGCAGCCCATCCCATGTCTGGGCACCCGCGGAACCGGCTTTGCCGGGCCACCGGGTGCGCCCCCTTGAGGGGGAGTCGAAGTGGCACGAAGTGCGCGGAGATTCGGGGGTGGGTCATTCCAACACGTCTTGTTTCACAACCCCCAGTTATCATCCCGCCACATGCTCGAGCAACGGATTCAGCAGCACTTCATCGACAGTGCCGACCTCAAATACCAGACCGGACCGGTCCTCAGCAAACCTATCTCCCAGGCGATGCAGGCCATCCTGGCCTGCGTGACCAGCGGCGGCAAGGTGCTGGCCTGCGGCGCCGGCGTCTCGGGATTGCTGGCCGCCCAGTTCGCGGCGCAGTTCGTCGGACGCTTCGAACGCGAGCGGCCCGAACTCGGCGCCATCGCACTGCCCGGCGACACCACCGATCCCAACGCCGACAGCGCCAATGCCATCGACGCCGACCGCTTCGCCCGCCAGGTGCGCGCGCTGGGCCAGGCCGGCGACGTGCTGCTCGCCTTGAGCGCCAGCGGGCAGTCTGCAGCCGTGCTGGCCGCCGTGCTGGCCGCGCACGAGCGCGACATGACGGTGGTAGCCCTGCTCGGCAACGCCGTGTCGGGTCCGCCCGCGGCGCCCGGTGGGGGAAGCAGCGGCACCGGCGGCGTCATCGGCCGCGCGCTGCGCGAAACCGACGTCCAGATCAGCGTACCGCACGAGCGTGCGGCGCGCATCCACGAAGTCCACCTGCTCGCACTGCATTGCCTGTGCGACGGCGTGGATGCCCAGCTACTCGGAGAACAGGAAGCTTCCTCATGACCATGACGACCATGACAATGACGTCGACCCGACGCCTCGCCTTTGCACTCACCCTGGGTGCTGCACTGGTCGCCGGTCTTTCCGCCTGTGTGCCGCTCGTGGTGGGCGGCGCCGCGGTGGTGGGCGTGGGCATGGTGGCGACCGATCGCCGCAGTTCGGGCGCCCAGCTCGACGACCAGGGCATCGAACTGCGTGCTGCTGCCCGCGTTCGCGACATCGCCAACGACCAGATGTACGTGAGCGTCACCAGCTACAACCGCCAGGTGCTGCTGACCGGCGCGGTGGGCAGCGACGCCGACCGCCGCCGCGTCGAGGACGAGGTGAGCCGCATCGTCAACGTGCGTTCGGTGGTGAACGAACTCACCATCGGTGCCTCCAGCACCTTCCAGGACCGCTCCAGCGATCTCTACATCACGGGCAAGGTCAAGGCCTCGCTGCTCGACGCCAAGGACATCTTCGCCAATTCCTTCAAGGTGGTGACCGAGCGCGGCGTGGTCTACCTGATGGGCATCGCCACGCGGCGCGAGACCGATCGTGCGACCGAAATCACGCGCGGCGTGACGGGGGTGGTGAAGGTTGTGCGCGTGGTCGAGGTCGTGAGCGAGGCCGATCTCGCGGCCAGCCAGGCGGCGAACCAGGCCGCGGCGCAGCGCGGAGGCACGGGCCCCGCGCCGGTGACTTCGGCGTCGCCGTCGTCGCCTTCTTCTTCCTCGTCGTCGTCGCGCGTGCCGCTGCCGCCGATGGAACCGCTGCCCGCGCCGGGCTCGGCGCCTGCGGCGACGACCTCGCCGATTCGCTGAACCCTGTCAGAAACACCGAGGAACCGGCTTTGCCGGGCCTCTGGTGTTGCCCCCGGTAGGGGGAAGGCGAAGCGACACGCAGTGCGCGCAGCCTGGGGGCGAGCCCAATTCAGCGAGCCTATTTCAAGCGGATGATCAGGCTGGAGGTGTCCCAGCGGTTGCCGCCGGCCTGCTGCACGTCGGCATAGAACTGGTCGACCAGCGCCGTCACGGGCACGCGCGCACCGTTGCGCTTGGCCTCGTCGAGCACCAGGCCCAGGTCCTTGCGCATCCAGTCGACCGCGAAGCCGTAGTCGAACTTGCCTTCGATCATGGTCTTGCCGCGGTTTTCCATCTGCCAGCTCTGGGCGGCGCCCTTGCTGATGACGCCGAGCACCGCATTCATGTCGAGGCCGGCGCGCTGGCCGAAGGCAATCGCCTCCGACAGGCCCTGCACCAGGCCCGCGATGGCGATCTGGTTCACCATCTTCGCGAGCTGGCCGGCCCCGCTCTCGCCCAGCAGCGTGACCGCGCGCGAGAACGCCATGGCCACGGGCTTGATGCGCTCGAACACGGCTGCATCGCCGCCGCACATCACCGTGAGTGCGCCGTTCTGCGCGCCGGCCTGGCCGCCGGACACCGGCGCGTCGATGAAGTGCAGGCCCAGCGCCACGGCCGCCTTCGACAGCTCGCGTGCCACGTCGRCCGAGGCGGTCGTGTGGTCGACGAGCACGGCGCCCTTCTTCATGCCGGCAAAGGCGCCGTCGTCGCCCAGCACCACGGCGCGCAGGTCGTCGTCGTTGCCGACGCAGCAGAACACGATGTCTGCACCGGCGGCTGCTTCGCGCGGGGTGGCGGCATGGCGGCCCGGCGGGCCGAATTCGGCGGCCCAGGCCGCGGCCTTGGCGGCCGTGCGGTTGTAGACCGTGACGCTGTGGCCGGCCTTGGCCAGGTGACCGGCCATCGGCCCGCCCATGACGCCGAGGCCGAGAAAGGCCACCGTCTGCGCGGGGATGGATTCGTAGGTTCGGGTGTTGATGCTGCTCATGGGGCCAGAGCTTAAAGCCATTCCGCGACAGATGCGACGGCCTAAACCTATACGTGAACGTACAGGTTTATGTAGAATCGACCTGTCATGACCGCTGCTGCAGCCTCCACCAAGACCATCACCGTGCGCGACGCCGCGGCGCGGCTCGGCGTGACGCCGCGCACGCTCAAGTACTACGAGGAGCTCGGCATCGTGGTGCCGGTGCGCAGCGAGGGCGGCTACCGGCTCTACGAGCCGGCCGACCTCGGCAAGCTGGCGCGCGTGCTGCGCATGCGCTCGCTGGGCTTCTCGCTCACAACCATCACCGCCATGCTGCAGCAGCCGATGGAGGCACCGGCCGATGGCGGGCGTCCGCGCCTGTCGAACGCTTCGTTGAAGACATTGCGCGAAACGCTCGGCGCGCAGCTCGCGACGCTCGATGCACGCGTGGCCCAGGTCCGCCGCGAACTCAAGGAGGCGGCCGTGCTGCAGGCGCAACTGCGGCGTGACCTCGACTACGTCGAGCGGCGTCTGGCCGGCGAGCCGGTGGAAGAGGCCCTCGAGCAACGCCGCCGGGAGCGGCCAGCGCCATGAGCGCCGCGCCGGGCCGCCCCAAGCAAGCTCGCTCCCGCTTGGCGGGAAGGCGCGAAGCGCCAAGGGTGCACCAATGAACGCGCCGGCCCTCGGCTGGCACCCGCGCGGCAACGCCGCCGCGGCGATGCTGCCCTGGGCGATCGGCCTGGTGACGGCCATCGACTATGTCGACAACGCCCTGTTCGCCTTCTTTGCGAGCTACATCGCCGGCGGCGTGAACGCCTCGCCCGACGAGCTGGTCTGGGCATCGAGCGCCTATGCGCTGGGCGCCGTGCTCGGCATCCTGCACCAGCACGCGTGGGTCGAGCGGCTGGGCTACCGGCGCTATCTCGCGGTCTGCATGTTCGCCTTCGCCGCGGGCGGCGTGGGCGCGGCGCTCTGCGAAAGCCCGGCGCAGTTGACGTTCGCCCGCGCGGTGCAGGGCTACTTCGTCGGCCCGATGCTCGGCGCCTGCCGCATCCTGATCCAGATCGGCATCCCTCCGGCGCGGCGTGCCAAGGCACTGAAGGCCTTCATGGTGCTGATCGTGTTCGGCGGCGCACTGGCACCGATCGCCGGCGCCTTTCTCGTGACCCACTTCGACTGGCGCTGGCTGTTCGCGAGCACTGCGCCGGTGGCTGCATCGATCGGGCTGCTGGCGCTCTGGACCTTGCCCGACATCGGCGACGTCGCGCCGCACGAACGCACCGAGCCGCACCACGTCGCCTACCTCGTGTTCGCGCTCGCGCAGGCAGCGCTGCAGGTGGTGTTGACGCGCTCTCACTTCGAGCTGTTCACCGGTTCGCCGGCATTGATCGGTCTGGCGATCGCCGGCGTGGCGGGGCTCGCGTGGTTCGGCTACCAGCAGTGGCAGCACCCCGCGCCGCTGGTGCGACTCCACGCGCTGCGGAACTCGGCCTTCCGTGTCGGGCTGGCGCTCTACGTCGTCTACTACTACCTGTCGACCGGCTTCAGCTACCTGCTGCCGCGGCTGATGGAAGGCGGGCTCGGTTTCACCGTGGGCGACACCGGCTATTTCACGGGCGTGATGTCGCTGGCGACCGGCTTGCTGGTGTTCGCCTACCTGCGCTACTCGGGGCGCGTGACGCGCAAGAAGTGGCTCGTCGTCACGGGCTTCGGCATCGCGGCGCTGGCGGCGTGGTGGCTCTCGCGGGTCACGCCGCAGGCAGGGCGAGAGGCCCTGCTGGTGCCTTTGCTGCTGCGCGGCCTGCTGATGCTGTTCGTCGTGCTGCCGGTGGCGAATCTCACCTTCCGCCCCTTGGCCGCCGAGGAGTTCGCGCACGGCTACCGGCTCAAGAACCTGGTGCGGCAGCTCGCCATTTCGTTCGCGACGTCGAGCGTGATCGCGCTGCAGCAGCACCGGCAGGCGCTGCACGAGGTGCGGCTGAGCGAATCGGCCAACCCGGCCAACGCGGCCTTCATGCAGGCGCTGGATGCGTTGACCCGCGGCTTTGCCGCGGCGGGGCATGCGGCCGGCGAGGCGCATGCGATGGCAGTGGGCACGCTGTGGCGCACGCTCGAGCAGCAGGCCACCTTCATGGCCTCGCTCGACGGGTTCACGGCCATGGCTGTGATTGCGCTGGCGGCAGGCGTCTTCGCCGCGTGGCAGCGACAGATCGACTGAGCGGGCGCCGCCGGGCCGCGGCGTTCCTCAGACGATCGCGAAGTGCTCGGTGCCGGCCGCCAGGTCGGTGCTGCGCGCACGCTGGCTGTTGAGCTTGATCTGCAGCCGCAGATCGTTGGCCGAGTCCGCGTTGCGGATGGCGTCGTCGAAGGTGATCGAGTGGCTCTCGAACAGGTCGAACAGCGCCTGGTCGAAGGTCTGCATGCCGAGGTTGCGGCTCTTGCGCATGATTTCCTTGATCTCGCCCACTTCGCCCTTGAAGATCATGTCGGAAATCAGCGGCGTGTTCAGCAGCACTTCCACCGCGGCCACGCGGCCCTGGCCGTCCTCTGTCGGCACCAGGCGCTGCGAGATCAGCGAGCGCAGGTTCAGCGACAGGTCCATCAGCAGCTGTGCGCGGCGCTCTTCGGGGAAGAAGTTGATGATCCGGTCCAGCGCCTGGTTGGCGCTGTTGGCGTGCAGCGTGGCCATGCAGAGGTGGCCGGTTTCGGCGAAGGCCACGGCGTGCTCCATGGTYTCGCGGTCGCGGATTTCGCCCATCAGGATCACGTCGGGCGCCTGGCGCAGCGTGTTCTTGAGCGCGGCCTCCCAGCTGTCGGTGTCGATGCCCACTTCGCGCTGCGTTACCACGCAGTTCTTGTGCGGGTGCACGAATTCGACCGGGTCTTCCACCGTCACGATGTGGCCGTAGGAATTCTCGTTGCGCCAGTCGATCATCGCGGCCAGCGTGGTCGACTTGCCCGAGCCCGTGGCGCCCACCAGGATGGTGAGGCCGCGCTTGGTCATCGACACGTCCTTCAGCACCTGCGGCATGCCCAGTCCGTCGATGGTCGGCAGCTTGGCGGGAATGGTCCGCAGCACCATGCCGACCTTGCCCTGCTGCACGAAGGCGTTGACGCGGAAACGGCCGATGCCGGTCGGCGAGATCGCGAAGTTGCACTCCTTGGTGCGCTCGAAATCGGCCACCTGGCGGTCGTTCATGACCGAGCGGGTGAGCGCCAGCGTGTGCTGYGCGCCGAGCGCCTGCTGCGACACCTTGGTGACCTTGCCGTCGACCTTGATCGCGGGCGGAAAGTCCGCGGTGATGAACAGGTCGCTGCCGTTGCGGCTCACCATGAGCTTGAGCAGGTCGTTGATGAACTGGCTGGCTTGATCGCGTTCCATGAGAGCGCTCCTTGATCTGTTTAGTATGAACCTGCTGGCGGCCGACCGCCGGGCCGCCCCAAGGCGGCCGCGCCTCCCGCTTGGGGGGTGGCGCTGCACGAAGCGTGGCGAAGTGAAAAGCCGGGGGGCCTCATGATCAGCCAGGGAAATTTTCTGGAATCTTCGCCTTGCCGCGGGCTTCGGCAGCAGAGATGGTGTTGCGGCGTACCAGCTCCATCAGGTTCTGATCCAGCGTCTGCATGCCCGAACCCTGCCCGGTCTGGATCGAGGAATACATCTGCGCGACCTTGGCCTCGCGGATCAGGTTTCGGATGGCAGGCGTGCCCAGCATGATCTCGTGCGCCGCCACGCGGCTCTGGCCGTCCTTGGTCTTGCACAGTGTCTGCGAAATCACGGCCTGAAGCGACTCCGACAGCATCGCGCGGATCATTTCCTTTTCCTCGCCCGGGAACACGTCGATGATCCGGTCGATGGTCTTGGCGGCCGACGAGGTGTGCAGCGTGCCGAACACCAGGTGGCCCGTTTCCGCCGCGGTCATTGCGAGGCGAATGGTTTCGAGGTCGCGCAGCTCGCCCACCAGGATCGCGTCCGGGTCTTCGCGCAGTGCCGAGCGCAGCGCGTTGGAGAACGACAGCGTCATCGGGCCCACTTCGCGCTGGTTGATCAGGCACTTCTTCGACTCGTGCACGAACTCGATCGGGTCTTCCACCGTGAGGATGTGGCCGTACTCGTTTTCGTTGAGGTAGTTGACCATCGCGGCCAGCGTGGTCGACTTGCCCGAGCCCGTGGGGCCCGTCACCAGCACCAGCCCGCGCGGCTTGAGCGCCAGTTCGCCGAAAATCTTCGGCGCGTTCAACTGCTCCAGCGTGAGGATCTTCGAAGGAATGGTCCGGAACACGGCGGCCGCGCCGCGTGCCTGGTTGAAGGCGTTCACGCGGAAGCGCGCAAGGCCGTCGATCTCGAAAGAGAAGTCGACCTCCAGGAACTCTTCGTAGTGCTTGCGGTGCGTGTCGCTCATGATGTCGTACACCATGGCGTGCACGCCCTTGTGGTCGAGCGCATCCACATTGATGCGGCGCACGTCGCCATTGACGCGGATCATGGGCGGCAGCCCGGCCGACAGGTGTAGGTCGGAGGCTTTGTTCTTGACGCTGAACGCCAGCAATTGGGTAATGTCCACGGGATTCCTCGGCTCGAGTTCGGTGACGTTTTGATACGATTTTGGACGATTATGACGATGATTGGCGACGACCTCCAGCAAGTAAAGAACCGGATCGTGGACGCGTGTGTAACGGCGGGCCGCGACCCGGCCGGGGTTCGGCTGCTGGCGGTGTCCAAGACCTTCGGTCCGGAGGCCGTGCGAGAGGCGCATGCGGCGGGCCAGTCGGCCTTTGGCGAGAACTACGTCCAGGAGGGGCTGGACAAGATCGAGGCGCTGGCCGATCTGCGCTCCTCCCTCGAATGGCACTGCATCGGCCCCTTGCAGAGCAACAAGACGCGGCCCGTGGCCGAGCATTTCGACTGGGTCCACAGCATCGACCGGCTCAAGATCGCACAGCGCCTGTCGGCGCAGCGGCCGGCCCATCTGGCGCCACTCAATGTATGCCTTCAGGTTAACGTGGACGGCGGCTCGAACAAGTCCGGGGTGCCGCCGGAAGAGGCGTTGGAACTCGCCCGCGCTGTGGCGGCGTTGCCACAGCTGCGGCTGCGCGGGCTCATGGCGATCCCCGAACCGGCGCCGGATTTCGCGGCGCAGCGCGATCTGTGCCTGCGTGCGCATGCGGTTTTCATGGCAATCCGCGAGGCGGGCATCGCGCTCGACACGCTGTCGCTCGGCATGAGCGCCGACCTCGAAGCGGCGATCAGCGCCGGCAGCACGATGGTGAGGGTCGGAACGGCCATCTTCGGCGGGCGAACCGCGCAAGCGCGGTAGAGGGCGCACGAGAGGCACTTTTTGGCGTGCCGTCGAAGTTTCGAAGACGCATGCGCCGCTGCACCCGCAGTCTGCCTCCTAGACTGCAGCTCCACAAAAAAACAGGGAGCAGGTTTCATGAAGAAGCGAGCGCTTTCAGCGGCTGTCGTTGCCGTTGCGGTCTTGTCGTCCGGGTGCGTGGCGCCCACGCCCTACCAGGCCGTCGGCGAGGGCCGGGGCACCGGGTTCGGCTACACCAGCACCAAGGTGGAGGACGCGCTCTTTCGCGTTTCCTTCCGGGGCAACGGCCGCACCGACCGGCGCGCCATCGGCGCCTACGCGCTCTTTCGCAGCGCCGAGATCGCCAGGGACGCCAGCGCGCCCGCATTCCATGTTCTCGAAGGCACGGTCGACCGCACCGTGCTGGAAGGGGATGACAAATTCGCCAACCTCGACGGCAGCCCCTTCGATGCGGACGCCTTGAGCCTGGCGCGGCGCGTGAACGGCAGCGGGCCGGCCGACCACGTGATCGGTGCCCAGCCGTTGCCGGTCGTCCGCACGGCCGGCTTCGGGGCGATGCGCATGCCGACGCCTGCGCCGCGGCCCCTTCCGGCGCCGCGCACCTACGCGCCGACCTATGTCTACACGTCGTACGGGCCCGTCACCTTGCCGGAGACATCGCTGCTGGTCCGCCTGCTGCAGAGCGCTCCCGAGGAGGCGGATCCGCGGGTGTACCTGACGCAGGACGTGCTGGCCCGGCTGGGCCCGCGCATCGTGCGCAAGACGGAATAACGAAAGCGCATGCGAGCGGGCCGCGGTCGAGGGGGTGTCACACCCCGAGCGGCAACCGCGCGCTGCTCTTCACTTCTTCCATCACCGCATAGGTCCGGGTCTCGCGCACCCCGGGCAACTGCCACAGCACGGTGCCCGCGAATTCGCGGTACGCCGCCATATCGGCCATGCGGGTCTTGAGCAGGTAGTCGAAGCCGCCGGCGACCATGTGGCATTCCATGATCTCGTCGCGCACCTGCACGGCCGCCTTGAACTGATCGAACACGTTGGGTGTGGTGCGATCGAGCAGCACCTCGACGAACACGGTGAAGCCGCAGCCGAGCTTGTGCGGGTCGAGCCGCGCCTCGTAGCCCTGGATGAACCCGTCGCGCGTCAGGCGCTGCACGCGCGCAAGCACCGCGGTGGGCGAGAGCGCCACCGCCTCGGCCAGCTTGAGGTTGGTGATGCGCCCGTCCTCCTGAAGGATTTTCAGCAGGCGAAGGTCGATGCGGTCCAGGTCGAGCATTGGTGGATTATCCGGCTCGTGCGTCATTTCTTTGCAGAAAATGCGGCCTATAGGCCCAGACCATAGGAAATAGAACCAAGGAAATGCCCTGTGCCTACCCTGTGCTCATTATCTCTCGATCGGATGTGATTTTTTCACTTTTTTTGCTTCAGCGCGCCGCGGCGTGCGGTTGGGCTGCCGCCTGTTGGTCGACCAGCGCGCCATAGGCGGGGCTCGCACGCAGCCTGGTGTACTCGGACACGGCCTGGCGGTAGGCAGGCCGCGTCGTGTCGGCACCGGCTTCGCCGTTCTGCTGTGCAGCCAGGCCGGACTGGATCCACAGCCGCGCGTCGGCCGTCACGGCGGCGCGGGTGTTTGCGGACACGGCGACGGCCTGCTGCGAGATCCCGTCGGTGTAGCCCTGCGTGGGCGCGCTCTTCAGCCACTGCTGCGCGTCGGCCGCCACGGCGGCGCGCGTCGTGGACGAGGTGAGCGGCGCGGGCCGCGGATCGCCCTCGGCGTAGTTGCCGGCAAGGCTCGGCGCCGAGGCGACGGCCAGCAGTGCGGCGACGGCGGCGGTGCCCAGAAAGCGGGTGGCGGAAGATGACTTCATTCGCAGCTCCTTGATGGTTGGTTGGTGAGCACGACTCTATGAAGTGGATCCGTACGATCGATAACCACCTGATGACGGTTCCGTCATCTGCGCGATACCCGGCGCGCCGACAACGCCGCATAACGTCTCTTGCATAACCGTCAGCGCGGCGCGCATAAGCCATGGCGCGACGGGCGGGAGAGGTCTATCGTTGCGGCCACCTGTTCAAACCAAGGGATCTCTCATGAGTGAAAAGCTCTCCTTCGTCAATCCGACCGCCGACAGCCCCTGGGGCACGTACCTCTCGCAGGTCGACCGCGTGGTTCCCTACCTCGGCCCGCTGGCCCGCTGGGTCGAAACCCTGAAGCGTCCCAAGCGCGCACTGATCGTCGACGTGCCGATCGAGATGGACGACGGCACCATCGCCCACTTCGAGGGCTACCGCGTGCAGCACAACATGAGCCGCGGCCCGGGCAAGGGCGGCGTGCGCTTCCACCCCGACGTCACGCTCGAAGAGGTGATGGCGCTGTCGGCCTGGATGACCATCAAGACCGCGGCCGTCAACCTGCCGTACGGCGGCGCCAAGGGCGGCATCCGCGTCGACCCGAAGAAGCTGTCGCTGAAGGAACTGGAGAAGGTCACGCGCCGCTACACCAGCGAGATCGGCATCATCATCGGCCCGCACACCGACATCCCCGCGCCCGACGTCAACACCAACGCGCAGATCATGGCGTGGATGATGGACACCTACTCGATGAACGTCGGCGGCACCGCCACCGGCGTCGTCACCGGCAAGCCGCTGCACCTCGGCGGCTCGCTGGGCCGTGTCAAGGCCACGGGCCGCGGCGTGTTCGTCACCGGCCGTGAAGCGGCCCGCCGACTGGGCATGGACCTGCGCGGTGCGCGCATCGCGGTGCAGGGCTTCGGCAACGTGGGTTCGGTCGCGGCCGAACTCTTCGCCGAGGCGGGCGCCAAGATCGTCGCGGTCCAGGACCACACCGGCACCATCGTCAACCCCAACGGCCTCGATCTCGCGAAGCTGGTGCCGATCTCGCGCACCGACGGCGTGGTCGGCTTCTCGGCTGGCGGCGACATCGTGCCGAACGAAGACTTCTGGGGCGTGGCCTGCGACATCCTGATCCCGGCTGCACTCGAAGGCCAGATCACTGCCGAGCGCGCGCAGAAAACGACCGCCAAGCTGGTGCTCGAAGGCGCCAACGGTCCCACGGTGCCGACCGCCGACGACATCCTCGCCGAGCGCGGCGTGCTGGTCGTGCCCGACGTGATCTGCAACGCCGGCGGCGTGACGGTGAGCTACTTCGAATGGGTGCAGGACTTCTCGTCCTTCTTCTGGGACGAGGACGAGATCAACGTGCGCCTGGACCGCATCATGATGAACGCGCTCAACCATATCTGGGACACGGCCGACAAGCACAAGATCTCGCTGCGCACGGCGACGTATGCCGTGGCTTGCGAACGCATCCTGATGGCTCGTCAAGAGCGCGGCCTGTACCCGTGATTTTTTGACGGGAAGGGGCGGTACGCTCGGGGCATGACCACCATCCCCGTGCAGAAACTCCCTCCCATTCCTGCAGACGGCCTCGCCCGCCTGCAGGCCCTCATGGCCGGCGGGCAGCGCAGGCTGCTGGGGCTGGTCGGCGCACCTGGCGCGGGCAAGTCCACGCTCGCGCAGGCGCTGCTTCAGGCCGCTGGCGCCGACAGGGCGCAGGTCGTGCCGATGGATGGATTTCACCTCGCCAACGTCGAGCTGCAACGGCTCGGCCGCGCCGATCGCAAGGGCGCTCCCGACACCTTCGACAGCGCCGGCTATGTGGCGTTGCTGCAGCGGCTGCGCGCGCAGCGGCCCGGCGGCGACATCGTCTACGCCCCCGAATTCCGCCGCGAGATCGAGGAGCCGATCGCCGGCGCCATCGCGGTGCTGCCAGCGACGCAGCTCGTCATCACCGAAGGCAACTACCTCCTGCACGACGCCGGCCCCTGGGCGGGCGCCGCGGCGATGCTCGACGAGGTCTGGTACGTCGACATCGACGATGCGATACGCGAGCAGCGCCTGGTGCAGCGCCACCAGCAGTTCGGCCGCAGTGCCGAGGCTGCGCGCGACTGGGTGGCCGGCACCGATGCGCCCAATGCACGGCTGATTGCCGCGACCAGGGTGCGCGCCCACCACGTGCTGCGCTGGTCCTGAAAATCGTTCGGGGCGAGGGAACGACGGCGCATCGCGGCGCTCGAAGCCTTGCCGGCGGAGGCGCCGGTTAGCATTCGCCGCTTCATGCCGTCCCATCCCATTTTTCTTTCTTCTCTTCGCGCTCCGGTTCTCGTGCTGGGCCTGCTGTCCGCCCTCGTGCTCGCCGGTTGCGGCAGCGGTTCGCGCCGCGTGTCGTACGAGCCGGAGGACTTCGACTCCACCACCACCCACACGCGCAACTACGCCGCGACCGAGGCCCAGACCTGCGAAGCCGCGCGCCGCGCTTTGCTGAGCCAGGGCTACATGGTCACCGCGGCCAACGCCGACCTGGTGACCGGGCGCAAGAGCTTCCAGCCGGCGGCCGAAGTGCATGTCGAGGTCGAGTTCCGCGTGGTCTGCGCGCGCGAAGGCGGCAAGTCGGGCAAACGGAGCACGGTGGCTTTCGCGACCGCGCTGCAGGACCGCTACGGCATCAAGAAGGTCAACAACTCGGCCAGCGTGGGGGTGGGCGCCTTCGGGTCGCTGTCGCTGCCCTTTGCCGGCAGCGACGACGCGATGGTGAAGGTGGCGAGCGAGACGCTCACCGACGAGCGCTTCTACGACCGTTTCTTCACGCTGCTCGACCGCTTCCTCGACGGCGGCGGGGCCGATGCGCCGCCCGACATGCCGGCCGCCGCACCCCAGGCGCCGTCCGCGCCCGCCACGACCTTCCCGGTTGCGCCCTCGCCGAACCGCGGCTGATCGCCGTGCCTACTAGAATCTTCGAAACCAATCGTTTCGGAGAGGGACGGCCATGAATGACCCGTTGCAGGATGCGCGCTACGCACCGCCTCAGTCTCATGTAGAGGATGTGCGCCAGGCAAGCAACGGCTTGCTGGGCCAGCGCGCCACGCGGGGCAGGCGTTTTCTGGCGGCCATGATCGATACCGCCATCGCCTGCGGCGTGTTCGGGCTGCTTGCAGCATTCACGCCGTTCAATGTGTGGGCGAACCCGGACCCGAGCCTGTGGAAGCCACAGATCGGCAATGCTGTCATCGGTTTCGTTCTCTTCCTGATCCTGCAGGGCTACCTGCTTCTCACCCGCGGCCAGACCATCGGCAAGGTGCCGTTCAAATTGCGCATCGCGCGGCCCGACGGCTCTGCGGCATCCATCGGCCGTCTCCTCGGGTTGCGCTATGGCCTGCCGTGGTTGTTGAGCTCGGTCGGGGTCTTCGGAATGATCTATGCGCTCGCCGACTGCCTGCTCATCTTCCGCGAATCGCGCCGCTGCCTGCACGACCAGTTCGCGGACACCGTCGTGCTGCAGGACTGAGTCCCCCGGACTGCCGCGCCAGTGCGCCTCGATACGCTCTACACCGCCGAAACCCCCGAAGGCATCGCGCTTTCGCTGCGTCCGGCCGGCCTTGTTGCGCGCGGCCTCGCCTACCTGATCGACCTTGCGATCAGGCTCGGCATCTTCTTCGCGATCTCGATCGTTGCCGGCGTGATGGGAAAGATGGGCGTGGGGATCCTGCTGATCAGCTACTTCTGCCTCGAGTGGTTCTACCCCGTGATCTTCGAACTCACGCGTGCCGCGGCAACGCCCGGCAAGCGCGTGATGGGCCTGCGCGTCGTGATGGATTCGGGCCTGCCCGTGACGCCTGCCGCAGCGCTGACCCGCAACCTGCTGCGCGCGGCCGATTTCGTGCCGGCCTTCTATGGCGCCGGCATCGTGTCGATGCTGTGGCGGCGAGACAGCAAGCGGCTGGGGGACCTGGCCGCGGGCACGTTGGTGGTGTTCAGCGACCCGGTGAGCCTGCATGGCGAAGTGCCCGTGGCCGAGCCCCAGGCACCGGCGCGGCCCCTGTCGGCGCGCGAGCAACTGGCTGTCGTCTCCTGGGCCGGCCGTGCGACGCGGCTGACTCCCGAGCGCTTCGACGAACTCGCCCGTGTGGCGGAGCCGGTGCTCGAGCTCGACACCTCCGGCGCCAGCGTTTCGCAGCGCCTCCTTGGCGTGGCCCAGTGGGTGCTGGGCCGCCGCGCAGGCGCGGACGCTCGAGGAGGCGGGCGATGACGCCGCTGGATTTCGAGGCCGCCTACGCACCCCTCTGGACCGAACTCGAAGCCGTGATCGGGGTGGCGGAAACCAAGCGCGAGTTCGATGCCGCCCGGCTCGCGACGCTGTATCGCCGCGTGTGCGAGCACCTGGCGCTGGCGCAGGCGCGCGCCTACCCGATCCACCTGACGCAGCGGCTCGAAACCCTGACCCAGAGCGCGCACCGGCTCATCTACCGCCGGCATGACTATGGCCTGGCGCGGCTCGGCCGGCTGGCGCTGGTCGACTTTCCCGAGGCGGTGCGGGCGCACCGCGCCTACCTGCTGGTGGCCGCGCTGATGTTCTTCGTGCCCTTGCTCGCGGCGGGCTGGGCGGCGTACCGCGACCCCGGCTTCATCCTGCACCTGCTCGACGCCAAGGACGTGCAGCAGTTCGAAGCCATGTACGGCAACAGCGCCGAATCGCTGGGCAGCACGCGCAACGCCAGCGACGACTGGCAGATGTTCGGCTACTACGTGATGCACAACATCGGCATCGGCTTTCGCTGCTTTGCCGCCGGCATCTTTGCCGGCGTGGGCAGCGCCGTCGTGGTGGTGTTCAACGGCACCCAGATCGGTGCCGTCGGCGGCTATCTGATCGCCGCCGGGCACGCCGAGAACTTCCTCTCCTTTGTCGTCACCCATTCGGCTTTCGAACTCACGGCCATCGTGCTGGCCGGTGCAGCGGGTCTGCGGCTCGGTTATTCGTGGATCGCGCCCGGCCGACACACGCGGCGCGAGGCCCTGCGGCAGGCTGCGCACCATGCCGTGGTGATCGTCTACGGCGTCATCGGGCTGCTGCTGATGGCCGCTGCGGTCGAGGCCTTCTGGTCCTCCGCGCGATGGGTCGCCCCGGCGGTGAAATACGGCGCGGGCGGCGCCTGCTGGGTGCTGGTGCTGGCCTACCTGGGCTGGCAGGGTCGGCCGCGCGCGGCTGCCGCCGATGCAAAGGCCGGCGATGCAGGTTGAAGGCCTTGCGATCGCGCTGCGGCCGCGGCCCATGGCCGAGGCGGCGGACCTGGGCGCCGAACTGGTTCGCCACCACGCGCGCTCGGTCTGGTGCACCTTCCTGCCGGTCTACCTGGTGATGCTGGTGCTCGCACTCTGCACCGTCGAGATCGCCGGCTGGCTGCCGAGCCTGCTGATCTTCTGGCTCAAACCCTGGCTGGACCGCAGCCTGCTGTTCGTCCTGTCGCGCGCAGTGTTCGGGCAAGGCACGCGCTGGGCCGACCTCTGGCAGCATCGCCGCGCGGTCTGGGGTGGCCAGTTGCTGCGCACGCTGGTGTGGCGGCGCTTTTCGCCCTGGCGCTCGTTCACCCAGGCCATCGAGCAGCTCGAAGGCCAGCGTGGCGGTGCGCGCCGCAAGCGCCGCAACCAGCTGCTGCGCGCACGGCGCGGCGCGGCCATCGGCATGCAATTGGTCTTCGCCCATGTGGAGATAGCGCTCTATTTCGGCTTCCTGTCGCTGCTGGTCTGGTTTGCGCCGGAGGGCGACACGAAGGAGGTCATGGGCTGGCTCGTGAATGCCAGCGGCACGGGCGAAAGCCTGCTGGTGGCGGTGGCATACGCGATCGTCGTCGGGGTGCTGGAGCCGTTCTATGTGGCAGCCGGTTTTGCCATGTACCTCAATCGACGCGTCGAGCTCGAGGCCTGGGACATCGAGCAGGAGTTCCGGCGTGGGTTCCGCTAGTCCCCGGCAACGGCTGCTTGCCGGGGCGCTGGCTGCCCTGTGCGCATGCGGCGCATGGGCGCCCGCGGCTGCCGCACCGCAAGAAGCGTCGACACGCGAGCAGGTGAAGTCCGCCGTCGAACGCATGCGTGCCGATCCGAACCTGCCTGGCGTCAAGACCGAAAAGAAGCTCCGCTTCAAGGATCGCGACGACGAAGAAGACGAGTCGGAAGCCAAGAAGAAGACCGACAGCTTCGATTGGCTGCGGGACCTCATCAAGGCGATTGCCGAAGGCGCGCGCTGGCTCGTCTGGGGGCTGGGGGCATTGGCGCTGGCCTGGCTGGTGCTGCGGATACGCCGCTGGGCGCAGGTGCGCGCTGGCGGCGGCAGGCCCGGCAAGCAGGCATGGCCGAGCCACGTGGGCAGCCTGGACATCCGGCCCGAGACCCTGCCGGACGACATCGGCAACGCGGCCGCCGCGCTCTGGCAGAGCGGCCAGCACAGGCAGGCACTGTCGCTGCTGTACCGCGGCGCGCTGTCGCGCCTCGTGCACCTGCATGCCGTGCCGGTACGGGGCGCGAGCACCGAAGGCGAATGCGTGGCCCTGTCCGCGACCCGGCTGGCGCCGCCGTCGCAGGCCTTCTTCGTGCGGCTGGTCGCGGCCTGGCAGCTTGCGGCCTACGGGGGGCGACTGCCTGTCACGGCGCAGGTGTTGGCCATCTGCAGCGAGTTCGATCCGCATCTTTCCGTGGCCGCCCACGAGCCGGCCGGGGTGCCGGGCGAGGCCCCCGCATGAATGCCTGGGTGGTCCGCATCCTGTCGGTGCTCGCGCTGGTGCTGGCCGGCGCCTGGGTGATGTCCGCCACCGAATGGGCCGACGCCGAGGTGCCGACGCCCGCGAGCGGCGAGGCCAGGACCAACTCGCTGTACGCCGCGCAGTTGCTGGTGCGCGAACTCGGGGGCCATGCGGTCAAGCGCGAGAGCCTCGACGCCATGCCGCCCGCACAGGCGCGGCTGGTGCTCGCCTCCAGCCATTGGGATCTGTTTCCGGAGCGGGCGCAGCGCCTGCGCGAGTGGGTCGAGCAGGGCGGGCACCTGGTGATGCCCAGCTTCCTCATCGACGACGACATGCTGGAAAGCTGGGTGCCGCTGGTCGAGGAAGAAGAGAAAAAGCCGCTCGGAAAGAAGGACGTGCCACCGCCCGGGAAGAAACCGGCCGGGTCGCGGGCAGACCGCGACAGGCTCGAGAAGGACATGGATTGCCATTCGGTGACCGAGCCCGAGACCGTGCCGGCGAGCTTCGCCGGCGGCCGCAGCTTCCGGCTCTGCGCCGCATGGGCGACCTCGCAATACCGGGCGGCCGACGGGAAGCAGCCCCCCCTGTGGACGGTGCAAGGCCCGCACGGCACCGAGGCGATCCGCGTGCGCGTCGGACGCGGCACGGTCACCGTGATGCCCTGGGCCCTGCTGAGAAACGAGAACCTGATGCGCGCCGACAACGCACTGTTCGCCGTGGCCGCATTGCAGGCCAGTGCCGGCACCGAAGCCTGGTTCGTTGCGGAGGAGACGCGCGAGCCTTTGCTGCGTTGGCTCTGGCACAAGGGCTGGGCGGCCCTGCTTGTCGGCCTCCTGGCGCTTGCCGTGGCGCTCTGGCGCGCAGCGGTGCGCTTCGGGCCGCTGGCCCTCGCAACCGGCACCCACAGGCGCTCGATGGCAGAGCAGGTGCGCGGCACGGCAGCCTTTCTGCACATGCACGGTGCCGGCGCGTTGCACGTCGCGCAGTTGCGTGCGCTGGACGAATGCGCGGCACGCCAGCTGCGCCGCTATGCCCCGCTCGATGCCTCGGCACGCGCGGCTGCCATTGCCCGAGCCACCGGCCTGGATGCGGCGATGCTCGTGCGGGCGATGTCCACGCGCGCCCGTCATCCCGCAGCCATGGCGGTCGACCTGGAAGTGCTCGAGACCGCGCGCCGCCGGCTCGATGCCAACGGACCCTTCACACCCTGAACCGAGAGAGAGAGACGCTGATGCAAGCCATTTCATCCGAAGAACTGACGCGTGCGGCCCAGTGGCTGCAAACGCTGCGCGCCGAAGTCGGCCGTGCCGTGGTCGGCCAGTTCGAGGCCGTCGACCAGATACTGGTGGCGCTGGTGGCGTCCGGCCACGTGCTGATCGAAGGCGTGCCGGGGCTCGGCAAGACCCTGCTGGCACGCGCGCTGGCCCAGGCCATGACCTTGCGCTATGCGCGGGTGCAGTTCACGCCCGACCTGATGCCGTCGGATATCACGGGCCATTCGGTGCTCGATCCTTCCGTGCGCGGCGATGGCGGCATCGGTGTGCTGCGCGTGCACCAGGGGCCGGTGTTCACCAACCTGCTGCTGGCCGACGAAATCAACCGCGCACCGGCCAAGACCCAGAGCGCGCTGCTCGAGGTGATGCAGGAGTACCAGGTCACGCTCGAAGGCAAGGCGATGCCGCTGCCCAAGCCCTTCATGGTGATGGCCACGCAGAACCCGATCGACACCGAGGGCACCTATCCGCTGCCCGAGGCGCAGCTGGATCGCTTCCTGCTGAAGATCGACATCGGGTTTCCGAGCCACAGCGACGAAAACGCCATCGTGCAGCTGACCACCCTGCAGCGCGCGGGCAACCAGTTTCCGCTGGAGGCCGTGTGCCCTTGCCTCGACGAGGTGCAGGTGGTCGAGCTGCAGCGGCTGGCCTGCCTGGTGCAGGCCGACGAGCGGGTGATCGACTATGCGGTGCGCATCGCGCGGGCCACGCGCGATTGGCCGGGCCTGTCGTCGGGCGCGGGGCCGCGCGGCGCCATGGCGCTGGTGCGTGCGGCCCGCGCCGCCGCACTGATGGGCGGGCGCGACTTCATCACGCCCGACGACGTGGCGCGCCAGGCGCTGCCCGCGCTGCGGCACCGGGTGATGATTTCGCCCGATGCGCAACTCGAAGGACTGGGTGTCGACAGCCTCTTGCGCGCCGCGCGCGACAGCGTGGAAGCACCGCGCTTATGACCTCCCCCAGGCTGCGCGCACTTCGTGTCGCTTCGCCTTCCCCCTCACCGGGGGCAACACCGGCGGCCCGGCGGAGCCGGTTCCGCGGCGTTCCTGGAAGGGGGCGGGGGCGGTGATGCGCGTTGTCTTGATTCCTGCGCGGTCGCTTGTGCTCGCGCTGGCGGGGGCGACCGTGGTTGCCGCTGGCGCCTTGCTGTTGGGCGCGCCGGTGAATCGGGTTGCGGTCGTCGTGGGGGCGCTTCTGGCGCTCGGCCTCGCCGGCGTGGGTCTCGACCTCTGGCGCAGCTGGCGGCTGTGGCGGGCTGCGCCGCTGCGCGTCGAGCGCACGCTGCCGGGTGCTTTCTCGCTCGGCGTGCCGACGGTGCTGACGCTGTCGCTGGTCAACGAGGGTGCGCAGGGCTGGCAGGTGTCGGTGTTCGACGAGCTCGATGCGCATTTCGCTTTCGAAGGGTTGCCGCAGACGGTCACCGTGCCGCCGGCGGCGCGGGTCGAGTTGCGCTACACGGCGACGGCGACGCAGCGCGGGGTGGCGCAGTTCGGGGCGACGCAGCTGCGCTGGCGCACGCGCGCGGGCTGTTTCGAGGTGCGGCAGGCGCTGGGCGAACCGCGGCGTGTGCGGGTGTATCCGAACTTCGCGGCGCTCGCGCGTTACGCCTGGCTGTCGGGCGACCGGCGGCTGGCGCAGATCGGCATCAAGACGTACGCGCAGCGCGGGCTCGGCACCGACTTCCGGCAGCTCGCCGACTACAAGACCGGCGACTCGCTGCGCCACATCGATTGGAAGGCCACGCTGCGCCATCGCCGCCCGATCGTGCGCGAGTACCAGGACGACCGCGACCAGTGCGTCTTCTTCCTGCTCGACTGCGGCCGCCGCATGCGCGCCGACGAGAGCGGCACAACGCAACAGGCCGGCAGCCATTTCGACGAGGCCCTCAACGCGCTGATGCTGTTGAGCTACGTGGCGCTGAAGGAGGGCGACGAGGTCGGCGCCATGACCTTCGGCAGCCCGGCGGAAGAGCGGCGCGACTTCGCCCCGCGCAAGGGTACGGCCACCCTCAATGCGCTGATGAATCGGCTGCACGACATCCAGCCCGGCACCACCCATTCGGACTACCTGCTGGCCGCCCGGGAGCTGCTGCGCGTGCAACGGCGGCGCGCGCTGGTCATCGTGCTGACCAACTTCCGCGACGAGGATGCGGCCGAACTGCGCCCCGCGATCAAGCTCTTGCGCCGCAACCACCTCGTGCTGGTCGCGAGCCTGCGCGAGCGGGTGCTGGGGCGCATTGCCAGCCAGCCGATGGCGCAGGCGCGCGATGCGGTCGACGTGGCCGCCGCCCACCTGTTCGAGCAGTCGCGCCGCGATGCCTTTGCCCGCGTGGTCGGCAACGACCCGCTGTCGGTCGACGTCGAGCCGGCCGACCTCGCCGTGGCGCTGGTGAACCGCTACCACGCCGTCAAGAGAGCCGGGCTCTTGTAGGCCCCCTTGTCCCCAATGTTCGTTCAACCACAGAGGAGAAGTGCATGACAGAGACGATGAACCCCTATGCCGCGCCGAGGGCTGCGGTGGCCGATGTGCATGGCGACGAAGGCCGCGTGCAGCCCGTGAAGCTGTTTTCCTCCAAGGGACGGATCGGGCGGCTGCGCTATCTGTCCTACAGCCTGGTGAGCTACATCCTGTTCTCGATCGTGGTCGGCGTGATCGTTGCGGTTTTCGCGCGCTCATTGAATTCGACCATCGTGACGCTGTTGCCGCTGATGATCGCCATTCCCTATTTCGTGTTCTTCACGCTGCTCTCGGTCCAGCGCAGCCACGACATGGGATGGACGGGCTGGACCGTGCTGCTGTGCCTCATTCCGCTCGTGAGCCTGGTCTGGGTGTTCAACCCCGGTACGCAGGGCGTCAATCGCTTCGGCGCACCGCCGCCGCCGAACAACACGGGTGTCGTGATCGGTGCGTTGCTGCTGCCGATCATTGCGGCCATCGGCATCCTCGCGGCCATTGCGCTGCCTGCCTATCAGCAGTACGTGACCAAGGCCAAGGCGGCGCAGGCCGCAAAGCCCTGACGTGACGCACCGGCGTCGGCCGGCCGTCAAAGGGAGCTGGCCTTCTCCGGAGGTCCTTGCCCACAATGCGCATTCCGCAACAGAGGAGAGATGCACATGCCGGAAATGACGAATCCCTATGCCGCGCCCAGGGCTGCGGTGGCAGACGTATACCAGGGCGACGCAGACGTGCAGCCCGTGAAGCTGTGGTCCGCCAAGGGGCGGATCGGGCGGGCGCGCTTCCTGGCGTACACGCTCTATTCCTATGTGCTGTTCATCATCGCGGCCTTCGTGCTGGGCCTGCTCATCGGCGTCGCGGGCCTGGGCAGCTCCGAGGGCGCGATCATCGGGCTGACCGTCGTGCTGGCCATTCCGTACCTCGTCTTCTATGTGCTGACCGGCATCCAGCGTTCGCACGACATGGACTGGTCGGGCTGGATGCTGTTCCTGGCGCTGATCCCGCTCGTCGCGCTGATCTGGGTCTTCAAGTCGGGCACCGAGGGCAGCAACCGCTTCGGCGCACCGCCGCCGCCCAACGGCATCGGCGTGCTGATCGGCGCGTGGTTGCTTCCCGCCCTCATGGTGATCGGCATCGTCGCGGCCGTGGCGCTGCCGTCCTACCAGGGCTACACGATGCGGGCCAAGCAGTGAAACTCCCCCAGGCTTCGCGCACTTCGTGTCGCTTCTCCTTCCCCCTCGCCGGGGGGGCGACACCGGCGGCCCGGCGAAGCCGGTTCCGCGGTGTCCCGCGAACGGGCCGTGGCGGTTTCATGGGCTGCGGGTGGCGCTATGGAAAACTGAGTTGCCGGCCCTGATCGGCGGCGCTACCGCACCAGCGTGGATTTGCCGAACAGGCTCTCGATCAGCTCCACCGCCACCTCGGCGGTCTGGTTGCGCACGTCGAGCGCGGGGTTGAGCTCCACCACGTCGAGCGAGCCGAGCCGGCCGGTGTCGGCGATCATTTCCATGCAGAGCTGCATCTCGCGGTAGGTCGGTCCGCCGCGCACGCCGGTGCCCACGCCGGGCGCATCGGCCGGGTCGAGGCAGTCGAGGTCGAAGCTCACGTGCAGGTGGGTGTCTTCGTCCACGTCCTGCAGCGCCTCGGTCATGGTGGTGCGCATGCCGTGCTCGTCGATGTGGCGCATGTCGAACACGTTCAGGCCCAGCGTGCGGATGGCTTCCTTCTCGTCGGCATCGACGCTGCGGATGCCGATGAAGCGGATGGCCTCGTGCGCCAGTGCCGCGGGCTCGCCGCTCCAGCCGGTCAGTTCCGCGGGGCCATGGCCCAGCAGGCATGAGACCGGCATGCCGTGCAGGTTGCCGCTGGGGCTGGTGGTTTCGGTGTTGACGTCGGAGTGTGCGTCGAGCCACAGCACGCGCAGCTTCCTGCCGCGCTTGCGCGCATGCCAGGCCACGGCGCTGACCGAACCGATGGCCAGGCAATGGTCGCCGCCCATCATCAGCGGCACATGGTTGGCGCCCAGCGCGGTGTCGACGGCGGCGTAGACCGAGCGGTTCCAGGCGATCACCTCGTCGAGGTGGCGCAGGCCGTTCGCCGGCGGCGCCCAGGGCGTGGCCGGGCCGGCGAGGTTGCCGCGGTCGATGACCGTGAAGCCCTGCCGCGCGAGCGCTTCGGGGAGCCCGGCCACGCGCAGCGCGTCGGGGCCCATGCCGGCGCCCCGGACGCTGGCGCCGATGTCGGTCGGCGCACCGATCAGTTCGAGGGTGGTGTTCATGGTCGGGCTGTCATGTCCTGCCGGTGGAGTTTCCCGCTTCCGGGGCGCTGGATGGCCGATTGTGCGGGAAGCGCATGCGAAAAAGCGACCCGCCCTCCGGGCCGTCGTGCACCGACACATCGCCGCCATGCAGGCGCACGATCTCCTGCACCAGGCTCAGGCCGAGCCCGGTGCCCGGCCCCGTGGCGTGCAGGCGGTAAAAGGGCTTGAAGACATGCGCGCGCTGCGCTGGGGGGATGCCCGGTCCGTCGTCGATCACGTCGATGCTGCCCGAGGCACCGACGCGCACCACCACGCTGCCCTGGCCGCCTGCGTGGTCGATCGCGTTCTGCACGAGGTTGGTCAGCGCGCGCACGAGCGCATCGCGGTCGCCTTCGATCTCGACGCGCTCGGCCGGCGGCTCGAACGAAATGTCGTAGCCCGCCGCCAGGGCCAGCGGGGCCATCTCGGCGACCACGTCGCGCGCCATCTCCACCAGGTCGAAGCGCTGCAGCCGGTCCGCGCTGCCCTTCATGCGCTGCAGGTCCAGCAACTGGCCCGCCAGCACGGACAGCCGCGCGGCATCGGTCAGCAGATGATGCTTGTCGGGGCTGTCCGGCAGGTTCTCGAGCCGGGTGTTCAGGATGGCGAGGGGCGTGCGCAGTTCATGCGCGGCATCGGCCAGAAAGCGCTCGTGGCGTGCATGGCCGTCGTCGAGCCGCTGGAGCGCAGCGTTGAACGCGCCGACCAGCGTTGCCACCTCGCCCGGCACATCGGACAGCGGCAGGCGCACGCCGCGCTGGTGGGCGTCGATCTGGCCGGCGCGCGCCGCCGCGGCGTTCAGGCCCTTCAGGGTTCGCCGCACCACGAAGTGCGTGGCCAGCAGCGTCGCCGCGACGGTAACCGCCATGATCGGCAGCACCAGCTGGAGCATCAGCAGCAGCACGGAGAGGCCCAGGAAGCGCCAGGTGATGGGGCTGTCCGGCCCGGTCAGTATCTGCACGTCGCCGGCCGCGGAGTCCACCCAGCGCATGCGCGCCGCTTGCCGCGGCGGATCGCCCATGTTCCAGCCCAGGCGCGCCTGGCGGACCTGGTCGAGCGTGTCGCCGATGCGTGCGAACTCGGGCGGTACCTGCCCTTCCACGACCTGCCCGCCCTGGTGATCCCGGACCGAGAACCAGAGATGCGGCACGGACCGTCGCAGGGCCACCAGCCGCCGGGTCGGCCGCATGGACAGCTTGCCGGTCGCATCGCGCACCACCGCCTCCTGCAGGATCTCGACGGTGTTCTCCGTCGACGTGAAATCGATCAGGTACCCCGACGCCATCAGCACGCCAATCACCAGCAGCTGGATCGCAACCTGCAGCAGCACCAGCTGGCGAATCAACCGGCGCTTGAGCGAAGGCTGCGCGGACTGGGTCATGGGCTTGCCCGCAAGAGATAGCCCACGCCGCGGACGCTGCAGATCTCCACCCCGGCGCCGAGGTCCGCGAGCTTCTTGCGCAGGCGCGAGACGTGCGTGTCGAGCGCATTGGACTGGATCTCGGCGTCGAAGCCGAACACCGCGCGCTCCAGCGCGCCGCGCAGGACCGTCCGGCCCGCGCGCCGCACCAGGGTCTCGAGCGCCAGCAATTCGCGGCGCGGCAGCTCCAGCCGCTGCTCGGCGACGCTGGCCTCGCAATGCGTGAAGTCGAACGAGAGGGCCGAGATGCGCAGCACGTCGGGCAGCGCCGCGGCGGGTCTGCGCAGGAGCGCGCGCAGGCGGGCCAGCAGCTCTTCGACGGCGAAGGGCTTGCCGAGGTAGTCGTCGGCGCCCGCGTCCAACCCCGCGATGCGGTCGTCCAGCGCATCGCGCGCCGTGAGCATGAGCACCGGCACATGGTTGCCGGCAGCGCGCAGGTCCGACACCAGCGCCAGGCCGTCGCCGTCGGGCAGCCGGCGGTCGAGCACCAGCGCGTTGTAGGGCGCGGCATCGGCGTAGCGGGCGCCGTCGGCCAGCGTGGCCGCATGGTCCACCAGGATGCCGCGCTTGTGCAGCGCGGTCCGCAGGACCGACGCCATCTCGGGCTCGTCTTCCACCAACAGGATGCGCACCGTGATGTTCCTTTGAAGAATGCGTCGCCGGACCGTCGGCGTGCCGCACTTTAGGCAGGCCGCATTGCGTCAGTATTGCGCCGGCGGCGAGATGCCGGCGCAATGTTCGCTCCATGTTGCAGGAAGAAGATCGGCCGCACGGCAGGCAAATTCAGCAGGCCTTGGAGCGGGCACGATGCGCATCTTCCTCACCGTCGGGCTGTTCGAAGTCGTCGTTCTAGCGGGGGTTCTCTTCTTCGCATCCGCGGCAGCGGCCGAGTTGGTCTCGGGGTTCGACAGCATGGAGCAGTCCGGCCACGACCCTTGCCGGGACGGCCGCTACAGCTATGGCAGGGCCATGAGCTGCGGCGAGCTGTTGAGGCAGCTGGACCGCGAGGAAGAAGAGCGCCGCCATCGCTTCGGCGACCCCTGCCACGACGGGCGCTACAGCACGGGCGAGCCGATGACTTGCGGTGAACTGCGAGAACGGCTGGACCGGCGAGAGCGCCGCTTCCGTCGGCGCTCCGGTGAGGCCTATGGTTCGGGGCAGGTGGTGGGGCCTGTCTTTGTCCAGTAGGCGGCCTTACCCGATGTGTTTCCACAGGTAGGCATAGCCCAGCGCGTCCATGAAGGCCGACTCCTTGTTGTCCGAGGCCGCGCTGTGGCCGCCTTCCATGTTCTCGTAGAAGCTGCTGTCGTATCCCAGCGCAGCCAGCTTCGCGTGCATCTTGCGTGCATGCACCGGGCCCACGCGGTCGTCGCGCGTCGAAGTGGTGAAGAGCGCCGGCGGATAGCTCTGGCCGGCCTTCGCGTTCTCGTAGGGCGAGAAGGACCGGATCCATTCCCACTCCTCGGGTTGGTCCGGGTCGCCGTACTCCGCGATCCACGAGGCACCGGCCGACAGGTGGGTGTAGCGGCGCATGTCGAGCAGCGCCACCTCGCTCACGATCGCGCCGTAGAGCTGCGGGTAGAGCGTGAGCATGTTGCCCATCAGCAGGCCGCCGTTGCTGCCGCCCATCGCGCCGAGGTGCGCGGGCGAGGTGATCTTGCGCGCGAACAGGTCTTCGGACACGGCAGCGAAGTCTTCGCAGGTGCGCAGCCGGTTCTCCTGCAGCGCAGCCTGGTGCCAGCGCGGACCGTACTCGCCGCCGCCGCGGATGTTGGCGATCACGTAGACGCCGCCCTGGGCCAGCCAGGCACGGCCGATGCTGCCGCTGTAGCTCGGCTGCAGCGAAATCTCGAAGCCGCCATAGGCGTACTGCAGCGTCGGGTTCCTGCCGTCGGCCACAAGGTCTTTGGCGGCGATCTCGAAGTAGGGCACGCGCGTGCCGTCCTTCGACACAGCGAAATGCTGGCTCACCTGGTAGCGCGAGGCATCGAAGAAGCCGGGGCTGTCCTTCAGCACCTCGGGCTCGCCCTGGCCGATGGTGCCGATGTAGAGCGTGGTCGGCTGCAGGAAGCCGCTCACCGTCAGGAAGTAGTCGTCGCTTTCGTCCTCGTCGATGCCGCCGGCCGCGATGGTGGAGAGCGCCGGCGCGCCGCCGAGGCTCTCGCGTCGCCATGCGCCTGCCTGCGGCGTGAGCACTTCGAGCCTGTTCACCACGTCGTGCATCACGTTGAGGATCAGGTGATGCCGCGTCCACGAATGGCTGTCGAGCGCGGTGGTGTCGTCGGGCTCGAACAGCACGGTGATCTCGCGCTGGCCGGCCATGTAGTCGTCGAACTTCGCGGCCAGCAGCGAGCCGGACTTGTAGGTCTTGCCACCCACGGTCCAGTCTTCGCGCGGCTCGATCAGCATCCACTCGCGGGTGATCTCGGTGATGGAATCGTCGGGCACGTCGATCTTGGCGAGCTTTCCGTCCGCACCGCGCAGCCAGGTTTCGCTTTCGTAGAAATCGATCTGGCGCGAGACGAAGTCGCGTTCGAAGCCGGGCGTGTTGTCGCGGTAGGCGCTGACGGACATGTCCTCGTGCGCGCCCTCGTAGACCGTCACGGCGCTGGCCAGCGGCGTGCCGCGTTTCCACTCCTTCACGATGCGCGGGTAGCTCGAGCTGGTCATCGAGCCGGGGCCGAAGTCGGTGGCCACGTAGAGGTGGTCGATGTCTTTCCACGCCACATGATTCTTCGCCTCCGGCAGCGCGAAGCCGCCTTCGATGAACTGGTTGCGCTCGAGGTCGAATTCGCGCACCACGTCGGCATCGGCGCCGCCACGCGAGAGCGAGATCAGGCAGCGCTTGTAGTCGGGCTCCAGGCAGTCGGCGCCGTGCCAGACCCAGTTCTCCTTGTCGGCTGCGGCCAGTGCGTCGAGGTCGATCACCGTCTCCCAGGCGGGCTGCGGCTTGCGGTACTCGGCCAGCGTGGTGCGGCGCCACACGCCCTTCGGATGCGCCTTGTCGCGCCAGAAGTTGTAGAAGCGCGGGCCGATCTTGCGGACCATCGGAATGCGGTCGTCCGAGTCGAGCACCTCGAGGATGCCCCGCTCGAGCGCCTTGAAGGCGGGCGACTGCGCACAGGCCTGCACCGTCTTCGCGTTCTCCTGCCGGGCCCAGTCCAGCGGGGCGTCGCCGTCGATGTCTTCGAGCCAGAGGTGGTCGTCTTGCTGCTGCGGGGGAAGGCTGGATGTCATGGCCGCAGTGTACGGAGCCCTTGTGAAAGCAGCCCTGTGAGCAGTTGTTGCGGCCACGGCCACTTTTTCATTACTTGGGGCAAACCCCGGCGCCACCCCCGGTGGAAACACTGAAGGAGGCAGGGCCCCCGGAGCGCCATGTGCGGGGTATCCTGCCGAACGGCGCATGCCCCACCAAGGAGACACGACACATGAAACACCTGAGCGGTCTTGATGCCACCTTCCTGCACCTGGAAACGCCTGAAATGCCGATGCACGTGGGCTCGCTCAACGTGCTCGACCTGCCCAAGGGCTACCAGGGCGACTTCTACGAGGACGCCAAGCAGTTCATGGCCAGCCGCATCCACCTGGCCGACGTGTTCACGCGCAAGCTCGCGCTCATGCCCTTCGACATGACCAACCCGGTGTGGGTGGAGGACAACGACATCGACCTCGACTACCACGTGCGCCACATCACGCTGCCCAAGCCCGGCACCAACCGGCAACTGCAGCAGTACGTCGCGCGGCTGCATTCCACGCTGATCGACCGCAGCCGTCCGATGTGGGAGTTCTTCATCATCGACGGCCTGAAGAGCGGGCAGGTGGCGCTCTACACCAAGGTGCACCATGCGGGCATCGACGGGCAGGCCGGCGTGGCGCTCGGCAAGGCCATCTTCGACCTCGAGCCCACGGGCCGCGTGGTCAAGCCGCCGCGCGCACGTCCGCGCAGCAGCGGCTACCAGCTCGGGATGGCAGAGCTCGCGACCGCGGCGCTGCGCAACACGGCGCAGCAGTACGTCAAGCTCTTCAAGATGGCGCCCGCCATCGCGCGTGCGCTCGGCGGTCTCGCCAGGCCCGACGAGAAGGCGGCCGAGAAGGCCGCCGCCACCGCGCCGAAGAAGTTCAACCTCTTTGCGCCGCGCACCTCGCTCAACGTGTCGATCACCAACCAGCGCACCTTCGCCGGCCGCACCATCTCGCTGGCCGAGACCAAGTACGTCGCCAAGCACTTCGGCGTGTCGCTCAACGACGTGGTCATGRCCACCGTGGCCGGCGCGCTGCGCCACTACCTGGCCGACAACAACGAACTGCCGGCCAAGCCGCTGGTGGCCGGCGTGCCGGTGAGCCTGCGCGAAGCCGGCGACGAGACCGCCAACAACCAGGCCAGCATGATCCTCGTGAGCCTGGCCACCGACATCACCGACCCGGTGCAGCGGCTGAAGGCGATCAACGCATCGTCGACCAGCTCGAAGTCGACCATGAACCGCTTCAAGGCCGTGATCCTCGACGACTTCCCGACCTTCGCGGCACCCTGGCTGGTGTCGGGCATCGCGTCGATGGTGGGCCGCTCGGGCCTCGTGAACCTGCTGCCGCCGGCCGCCAACGTGGCCATCTCCAACGTGGCGGGCGCGCCGTTCCCGATGTACTTCGCGGGCGCGCTGGTGACCTGCTACTACCCGGTATCGATCGCCAGCCACGGCACGGCGCTCAACGTGACGGTGCAGAGCTACAACGGCCGCATGGACTACGGCCTGATCGCCTGCCGCCGCGCGGTGCCCGACATCACCGAGATCGGCGACTACATGCTGGCCGAGCACAAGCTGCTGATGGACCTGACGCAGAAGCATCCGGCGGCCGCAGGTGCCGCAGCCGCGCCTGCCAAGCCTGCCGCCGAGCCCGCCCCGGTGGCGGAGAAGGCCGCGCCCACTGCGAAGAAACCGGCGGCACGCAAGAAGGCACCGGTGAGTGCGAGCCGCAAGACCGCCGCACCGGTCAAGGCCGCGGCCAGGAAGGCCCCCGCCAAGACGGCAGGCAAGACCGCCATCAAGACGACCGCCAAGCCAGCAGCCCGAAAGGCTCCATCGGCCAAGCGGGCCAGCGCCTCGAGGGCTGCTGCGGCATGATCGGAAGGGGCACAGGCCAGAAAATTGGGGCAGTTGGACTAGTTTTCCGACGGTTCTAGTTTTGCAGGCCTAGGCCCTTCGGAAGAAGATTGGCTCATCGCGAAACCCGTGACCCACTCAACTTCAAGGAAATCTTCATGTCCACGCAAACCACCCTCGCTTCTGCAGCCATCCACGTCGTCGGCCAGTACAACGACGCCGGCAAGACCCTGGTGGGCGCCTACCGCACCGGCGTGCATCGCCTCCTGGGCGGCGCCGCTTCGCGCTACAGCAGCTTCCTCGGCAGCCGCCAGATTCCGCTGGTGAGCGAACAGGTCAAGGCCAACCTGATCGGTGCGCAAGAGAAGATCAACGGCTTCCTGGCCAACCGCCTCGACATCGACACCAGCCGCATCGTCTCGGTGATGGACCGCGTTGCCGCCGGCACCACCAGCGGCATCGAATCGGTCGCCAGCCGCGTGGCTCGCGTCGAATCGCCGGTCGCCACCTCGGTGCTCAACACCCTGCACGCCATCAACCAGCCGATCGCCACCGTCTCGGTGCAGATCGCCGACAAGATCGCCGCCGGTGCCAAGCAGATCGAAACGCGCGTTGGCGGCGAAGCAGCCAAGCCCGTGCGTACCGTGAAGGCCAAGGCCGCCGTGGCCAAGAAGCCGGTTCGCCGCGCTGCTGCCCGCAAGGCAGCCTGACCCCCAAGGCGCTCTGCGCCTTTTTTCTTTCTGGTACCTGGAGCAATGCATGGCGAGCCGCACTGACGAAACTTCAAAGTTGAAGAAGAAGGCAACGCCTGCAAAGAAAGCACCGGCAGCCAGGAAGAAAGCGGCTTCCGCAGCAGCGCCCCGCAAGGCGGCGCCTGCTGCGAAGAAGCCCGCCGCACCCGGCAAGGCCGAAGGCCTGCTGCGTGCCGGCCTGAAGGCGCTGGACAACGTGCGCAACGACGTTGCCAAGCGCCAGGCCAACGTGATCGAGGGCCTGCTCGGCATCGGGCAGGGCAAGGCCGGTGCGGCAGGCGCCAAGGCAGCGCTCACCCGCGGTTTTCCGAGCCTCGACAGCTTCGGCATCCGCAAGTTCGAGGACGTGTTCGACCAGCGCGTCGCCACCGCCCTGGAACGCCTCGGCATGCCGAGCGCAGAGGAAGTGCAGGCACTGCGCGCAGAGGTGGTGCTGCTGCGCGAACGCCTGGCGCAATTCGAAAGCAACGCCGGCCCCGGCCCTCGCAGCGGCAAACGCTGAGCGACAGCACAAGCCGGTTGTGGCCAGCTCCAACACCACGCGCGACCGCATCCTGCAGACCAGCCTCGCGCTGTTCAACGCGGAAGGCCTGGCGGCCGTGTCGACGCACAAGATCGCCGCCGAACTCGGCATGAGCCCGGGCAACCTGCACTACCACTTCAAGGCCAAGCAGCTCATCGTCGATTGGCTGTTCCGGCGCTTCGAGCAGCGGCTCGAAACCCTCAACGGCTCCTCGGCATCGATCACCGCCATCGACGATCTCTGGCTGGCGCTGCACCTGCGCTTCGAGGCCATCGACGCGTACCGCTTCATCTACCGCGACATGGCCTTCCTGTCCGGCGAATACCCGGTCCTCGGCCAGCGGGCGCAGGCGCTCACCGCGCAGAACCTGCTCGCGGCCCAGACGCTGTGCGAAGGGCTGGTGGCCTCGGGCGTGATCGAGACCAGCGCCGAGCAGGCGCGCATCCTGGCGCTGCAGATGGTGTTCACCACCACCTGCTGGCTTTCCTTCGAGCGCCTGGTGCCCGGACGCGACGCACTGGCGCAGGCAGACCCCGGTTTGGCGGCTTTCTACACGCTCACACTGGTTTCTCCGTATGTTTCCAGCGAATCGAGGGCTTACCTTGATTACCTGAGGGGCAAATACCTCGGATAAATGGCGTTGTCGTCCGACGGGAAAGTGAACTTTTGGCCTCTTATGCTCGTCCTACAAAAAGAAAGAACCGGAAAGAAAGCTGCCCCCATGACCACAGCCACGCACGATCACATCGCTCCGCCCTCCCGCCTGTTGCTGCTCGCCGAGGGGCGCGGTCTCTGGGAAACCGGCGCCGGCATCGCCATGTGGCCGCTGCTGCAACTCACGCCGCGCGGCGACGGGCACTCGGTGCTCGTGTTGCCGGGCCTGATGGCGAGCGATGCCTCCACGCTGGTGCTGCGCCGTTATCTGAACAGCCGCGGCTATGACGCCCACGGCTGGGGCCTGGGCCGCAACCTGGGGCCGCGCGAAGGCGTCGAAGACGGCATGGTCCAGTTGCTGCAGACCCTGCATGAAAAGAGCGGCCAGAAGGTCAGCGTGATCGGCTGGAGCCTTGGCGGCGTCTATGCGCGGCTGCTGGCTTCCGCGCAACCCGACCTGATCCGCAATGTCATCACCCTCGGCAGCCCGTTCTCCGGCAGCCCGCGCGCCACCAATGCATGGTTCGTGTACGAAGGCGTGAGCGGCCAGAGTTCGCACGACCCGCGCCGCATGAAGTTCGTGGAGCCCACGCCGCCGGTGCCGACGACCTCGATCTTCAGCCGCACCGACGGCGTCGTCGCCTGGCGCTGCAGCATCGAGAAGACCGGGCCGCAGTCGGAAAACATCGAAGTGATGGCGAGCCACCTGGGGCTCGGTGCGCACCCGGCGGTGCTCTATGCGGTGGCCGACCGGCTGGCGCAGCCCGAAGGCCAGTGGAAGCCTTTCAACCGCGACCTCATGGGGCCGCTGGTCTACCCGGACCCCGACCGCGACATGTGAGCCACCGACAAGAAGCCTGCACTCGCCGGCTTCTTGTCGATGGAGTCTCCGGAAATACCGCGGAACCGGCTTTGCCGGGCCGCCGGTATTGCCCCCGGCGAGGGGGAAGGCGGCCACACGAAGTGGGCAAGCCTGGGGGTATGCCTACGTCCCGGCCCAGACGTCGAGCACGTAGCGCTGGTCGGCGATCATCTTGTCCATCCACGCCGTGCTGTCGTGGCCGTGCTCGCGTGCCAGATCGGTCAGCGTGCGCCGCACGTCGGGCTCCATGCGCGCGCCGTCGCCGCACACGTAGATCACCGCGCCAGCTTCCAGCAGCTTCCATACGGCCGTGGCCTGCTCGCGGATCAGGTCCTGCACATAGACCTTGCGCTCGCCCGCGCGCGAGAAGGCGGTGTGCAGCTTCATCAGGCCGCGGTGCGACCAGGTCTCGAGTTCCTCGGCATAGATGAAGTCCTGCTCAGGGTGGCGGCAGCCGAAGAACAGCATCGCCTCGCCCAGCGCCTCGCCGCGTTCGACCTGCGCGGCGCGCTCCTGCAGGAAGCCGCGGAACGGTGCGAGGCCGGTGCCCGGCCCGACCATGATCAGGGGGCGCATCGCGTCCTCGGGCAGGCGGAAGCCCTCGGCCGTGGTCTCGCGTATCACGCCGTGCACGGTGTCGCCCGCTTCGGCGCGCGCCAGGTAGTTGGAGCACACGCCCTCGAAAGTGCCGTTGCCCGAGAGCGCCGGCGCGCTCACCACGCCCACGGTGACGCTGCAGCGGCCCGGCGTCATCGCCGGCGACGACGAGATCGAGTAATAGCGCGGCGAGAGCGGCGACAGCATTTCGAGGAACACCGCGAACGGCACCTGGCAGGCGCGGTGCTCCTCGAGCAGTTCGAGCAGCGACTTGCGCTTGTGCAGCACCTCGGCCTTGTACGCCGCCTGCGAAGCCTCGTCGCTGCCTGACAGCGCCGCCAGCTTCGGCTTGGTGAAGGGGCACTCGGTGTAGGCCGCGAGCGTGGCGATCTGCTTGCGCGTGGCCACGTCCTGCAGCTCCACATAGTCGCCCAGCAGGCGGTCGACCGCGATCACCTGGTCGACCGGCAGCGCCGTCTTGCGGCCCGGTACGGCATGCAGGCGTACGTGCGCCGAGCGGTCGAAGCCGAAGCGCGCCATGGCGCGCTCGACCTGCGCCGGGCTGTTGCGCGGCACCACGCTCAGGTGGTCGCCGGGGAGGTAGTTCACGCCCTCGGGCAGCGTCAGTTCGACGTGGCGCGTGGAGCGGCCGCTTTCGGTGTCGCTGCCGGGGTTCTGCAGCTCGCGGTTCTCGATCACGCGCAGCGCCACCGCGCCCAGCGCATCGACCAACGCGTTCTTCTGGGGCGGCGGCAGTTCCTCGAGCGTGTAGAGCGGCTCGGCTTCGGCCGGCGTGTCGGCGCCGGCCTTGATGCCAAAGGTCTTGACGAGCTCCGGCCAAAGGGCGTCGCTCCAGTCCTGGAAGGCACCGTCCATGTCTTCGCGCGCATCGCCTTCGCCGCGCGGATGCACGCGCGTGCCGCCGAGCGCTTCGAGCCGCTCGTCGATGCGGCGCGGCACGGCCTGGTAGGTGGCGGCCCAGTCGGTGTTGCCGCAGCCGAACACGCTGAAGCGCACGCCGTTGAGCGCATCGTCGGCCTTGTCGAGCCAGCGGTGGAACTCGGCCGCGTTGTCGGGCGCCACGCCGTTGTACGAGGCGCAGACGATGGCCACGGCGCCGTTGGCCGGCAGGCGTTCGGCATAGTCGTCGAGCGAGGCCACCTGCGTGGAGAAGCCGCGCAGCTCGCCGGCCTCGGCCAGCTGCCGTGCCAGGTCTTCGGCGGTGCCGAGGTTGGAGCCCTGCAGCACCAGCAGCGAAGTGCCATGGCGCGCCGCCTGCGGCTTGCGCGCAGCGGGTTGCGCCGGCGTCGCGGGGGCGGCGGCGGCCTCCCCGTTGCCGCGCGGACGCGAGGCCGGATCGCGCAGCAGCGCCTTGATCTTGAAGTTCTCCGGCTTGATCGTGAGCGCTTCCTTGATCTTGAGCTTGTAGCCCGTGTGATCGACCAGGTTGAAGCGCTGCAGGATCATGCCGAGCGTGAGCACGGCCTCCTGCAGGGCGAACTGGCGCCCGATGCAGGCGCGCTGACCGTTGCCGAAGGGCTTGAAGGCATTGACCGGCCGCTCGCGCTCGGCCTCGCGGCTGAAATGGTCGGGGTTGAACTGGTCGGCGTCCTCGCCCCACACGCCCTTGTCGCGATGCAGCGCGAGCGCGTGCATGATGACCATGTTCTTCTTCTTGATCGTGTACTGCCCGCCGATGGTCGTGTCTTCCTTGGCGCGCATCGCGATGGCGGGCGCGGTCGGGTACAGGCGCAGCGCCTCCTTCAGCACCTGCAGCACGTACTGCAGGCGGTTGACCTGCGCGTAGGTGGGCTTCTGCGAGGTGTCGGCGCCGAACACGCTGTCGACCTCGGCCTGCGCCTTGGCCATCGCCTCGGGGCTGTTGAGCAGGAAATAGATCGCGAAGGACAGCAGGCCGCTGGTGGTCTCATGTCCCGCAATGAGGAATTCGATGCACTCGTCGCGGATCATCTTGTCGGTGAGCTGCTCGCCGCTCTTCTTGTCCACGCCCGCGATCATGTAGCTCAGCAGGTCGGGCTTGGTGGCGATGTCGGCCCCGCTCGCGCGCCGCTCCTCGATGATGTCTTCCACCATCTTGTGCATGAAGCGGATGTCCTTGCGCTGCTGGGCCAGCTCCTTCTTCAGCATCAGCTCTTCCAGCGGCAGGCCGCGGCGGTTCTGCACCGTCTCCAGCGTGCGCACCATCGCGTCGAYGAAGGGATGGAAGCCCTCGCGGTAGAACGAATTGAAGCGGTAGCCGAAGCCGCACAGGCCGATGGTGTCGAGCGTGAGCGCGGTCATGTCGCGCACCACGTCCACCTCTTCGTCGAAGTTCAGCCGCTCCCACTTGGTGACCAGCTGGCCCGCGATGTCGAGCATCATCGGGTGGTAAGCCTGCATGGCACGCTGGCTGAAGTTGGCCAACAGGATGTTGTGCGGCTTCGACCAGGTCTCCTCGTGCGTGTCGGAGGTGAAGAGGCCGTGCGACGCGGCGCGCAGCCGCCGCAATGCGCCGCGCGTGCTCTTGTCGAAGCGCGGCTCTTCGCAGAGTTCGTCGACCAGCGCGGGCGCGGACACCACGATCACCGGCATCCCCGGCATGTCGAGCCAGTAGATGCCGCCGAGGTCTTGCGCGATCTTCCACATGTCGAGCACGGGGGAGTCTGAGCCGATCGACAGCAGGTTGCCGACGAAGGGTTTCTTCGCCGGATGCGGGATCGGATAGAGCGAGTTTTTGCCTGCCATGGGGTGTTGTGCCTTTGGAATGGACTCGCTTCGGAGATCCGGGGTGTGACACCCGGAGTATCCCGACGGCACAGGGGGCAGGCAGGACGGGGTTTCCCTTAGGAAACTTCAGTCCTCATCGGGAAGCCTTCAGGGCCGGACCATCTTGCAGTCGGTGCCTTGCGCCAACTCGTTGCCGGTGTAGACCGCATCGGTGCGAAAGCCGTAGTTCGTGCCTTCCCAGCCCACCTTGACCGTCTTGCCGTCCACCGGAACGATGGTGTTGACCACCTGCGGCAGCAAGAGCTGGTGGTCCTCGGCACGCATGCGCACCGGGCCCACCACCGAGTCGAAGCTCAGGTCCTCGAGCGCGCGGGCCACCTTCACGGTGTCGTCGCTGCCGGCCTTGTTGATCGCGGCGGCCAGCAGGCGCGGCGTCATGTCGATGCGCGGCGCGAGAAAGTCCTTGCCGGTCTTCGCCTTGTAGGCCTTGGCCAGTGCATCGACCTTCGGCGTATCGGCCTCGCCCGGATGCCATTCGGCCACCCAGGTGAGCTGCCCCGTCTTCGCCTGCGACACCGCCGTGACCGTGCCTGGCACCGAGCCCGCGCTGTGGTTGAAGTAGCGCAGGTTGTAGCCCGCATCGCCCGCGGCCTTGAGCAGCAGCGTCATGTCCTGGCCCCAGTTGCCGGTGATGACCGAGTCGGCGCCGCTCTGCTTGACGTTGGCGATGTAGGGCGCGAAGTCTTTCACGCGGCCGATGGGGTGCAGCGCCTCGCCGACGAACTGGATGTCGGGGCGCGCCAGGCCGACCAGCTGCTTGCCGTAGCTGGCCCACTGCTTGCCGTGCGCATAGTCCTGGTTCAGCAGGTAGACCTTCTTCACGTCGGGCGTCTTCTTGATGTAGTTGGCCAGCGCCTTCATCTTCATCGCGGTGTTGGCCTCTGTCTGGAAGTGCCAGAAGCTGCAGCCCTTGCCGGTCATCTCGGGGTCGATGGAGGAGTGGTTCAGCACGATCAGCTCCTTGCCCGGGTTGCGCTGGTTCCAGCGCGCCACCGACTGCACCAGCGCCGTGACTACCGACGAGCCCGAGCCGCCGGTGACGATGGCCTGCGCGCCCTGGTCGATGGCGGCCTGCAGCGCGCTCTGGCTTTCCTGTGCCGAGAGCTTGCTGTCGAACTGCAGCAGCTGGAGTTTCGTGCCGCCGAGCACGCCGCCCCTGGCGTTGATGTCCTCGATGGCGTACTGCGTGTGCATCAGCATCAGCTCGCCGACATTGGCGAAGGGGCCCGAGAGCGGGTCGATGTAGGCGATCTTGTAGGTGGGCTGCTGGGCCTGGACGGCGCCGGCAAGGGCCAGCAGCGAGGCGAGGGCGACCGGCGCCAGTGGCGCGTGCTTGAACTTCATGGTTTGTCTCTGGTGTTTGTTGTCAGTTTTTGGCGCGAAGACCGATCACGCGGCCGGCCAGCTTCGTGAGCTCGGCCACCACCTCGTCGGCCGAGAGCCGGCCGCCCGGGCGGTACCAGCTGTAGAGAAAGCCCGGCAGGCTGCAGGCCGCGAGCGCGGTGATCTTGGTTTCGGCGAAGTCGAGGTCGCCGTCGCGGCGCGCCTCCTCGAGCAGCGGGCAGAGCAGGTCGTAGAAGTGGTGCGCGAGCTTCTTCTGCGCCGCGATGTACTCGGGCCGGTACACCTGCGGTTCACGGTACGGAAAGAAGGCCACCGGGTGGTGCGCGATGGTCGCGCGGATCAGCCGTTCGATGCCTTCGAGCACCTTCTCGCTCGCGCGGCGCGGGTCGCCGGCCGCGAAGTCGAGCGCAGTGAAGCAGTCGACCGCGGGCCGCCACGACAGCGTCTCGAAGATCTCCTGCTTGTCGCGGAAGTAGTAGTAAACGAAGGGCTTGGTCACGCCGAGCGCGCGGACGATCTGCGCCATGGTCGTGTTGGCATAGCCCTGTGCGGCGAAGAGCTGCGCGGCCGCCTGCAGGATGCGCTCGCGCTGCAGGTCGGTGCCCTGCGTCGTCGCGCGCTGGCGGCCCGTGCCCTGGGGCAGGTGCGGTTGCGCCGTGGCGGCCTTCGGAGTCTTGCCGGCCCCAGAGGGTTTGTGCCGTGTCGCGGAAGTTATACCCATGGGTAGGATTGTTCGTGCACCATGCACCATTGGCAAGCGCCTGCCCGGTGCAGGCGGCTATCGATAACCCTGAGAAAGTGACGCCATGGAGACATTGCCCGACCGCCCGCAACAGCCCCTGCACGAGTACCTGCGCACGCATGCGCGCGAGCGCGGCGACGGCGCCGCCTGCATCTGGTACGGCCATGCCATGAGCTGGGCCGAACTCGACCGCGCGAGCGATGCGTTCGCGGCACGCCTGCAGGCCATCGGCGTGAAGAAGGGCGAGCCGGTCGTGCTCTTCCTCAACAACTGCCCGCAGTACCTGGTCGCGCACTTCGGCATCCAGAAGATCGGCGCCATCGTCTGTCCGAGCGGCCCGCTCAACAAGGAGCATGAGCTGGCCTACCAGGTCAACGACCTGAAGGCGCGCGTGATCGTCGCGGCCGCACCGCTGCTGCCGGTGGTGCGCAAGGTGCAGCCCGAGAGCACGCTCGCGCATGTGTTCGTGGTGCACTACGCCGACATGCTGCCTGCACAGCCGACGCTCGATCTGCCGGCGGAGCTCGCCGCCGAGCGGAAGACCGGGCGCAGCGTGCCGGCAGACTGCGAGGATTTCTTCGCGATGATGCAAAGCGGCGCGGTGCCGCAGCCCGTGGCCATCGACATGGACGACGTGGCGCTCATGACCTACACCTCGGGCACGACCGGCCTGCCCAAGGGCGCGATGCTGAGCTACGGCAACGCGCTCTTCAAGACGCGCGCCGCGGCCGACTGCAACGGCGTCGGTCCGGGCGACGTGCTGCTCTCCATCGCGCCGCTGTACCACATCGCCGGCATGCTGATGGGCGTCAATGTACCGGTGCTCAGCGGTGCCACGTCGGTGCTGCTGCATCGCTTCGATCCGCGTGCCGTGCTGCAGGCCACTGCCAGCTACAAGGTCAGCTGGTGGTACAGCATCGCGCCGATGAACGTGGCCTGCATGCAGCTGCCGGACATCGCGCGCTTCGACCTCTCGAGCCTGAGGATGAACCCGGTGACCAGCTTCGGCATCACCTTCACCGAGCCGCTGGCCGCGCAGTGGCGTTCGCATGCCGGCAACTGCACCTCCTTCGAGGCCGCCTATGGCCTGAGCGAAACCCACACCTGCGACACCTACACGCCGCACCATGCGCCGCGCTGGGGTACGCAGGGCGTGGCAGTGCCAGGCGTGACCATCCGCATCATCGACACCGACACGCAGGCCGGCATGCCCGTTGGAGAAGTCGGCGAGATCGTGCTCACCAGCCCCGGTGTCTTCAAGGGCTACTGGAACAAGCCCGAGGCCACTGCCGCCACCTTGCGCAACGGCTGGGTGCACACCGGCGACATGGGCAAGATCGATGCCGACGGGTATCTCACCTTCATCGGCCGCTTCAAGGAAATGATCAAGGTCTCGGGCTACAGCGTGTTCCCGGAAGAGGTGGAGACCATCCTCATCAAGCATCCCGCGGTGGCGCAGGCCGCCGTGATCGCACAGCCCGATGCAGAGAAGGGCGAGGTCGTGAAGGCGTTCATCGTGCGCAAGTCCGGCGCAACGCTCGAAGCCGACGCGCTCATCGCCTGGTCGCGCGACAACATGGCGAGCTACAAGGCGCCGCGTTCCGTGAGTTTCATCGATGCATTGCCGACCACCGGCGCCGGCAAGGTGCTTCGGCGCCTGCTGAAAGACAAGGCCTGAAAGGTTCCTGCGTGTTCTCCAAAGTTCTGATTGCCAACCGCGGCGAGATCGCCGTCCGGCTGGTGCGCGCATTGGGCGACCTGGCCATCGCCGGCGTGGCGGTGCATGCGCGCGACGATGCGTCCGCGCTTCATGTGCAGCTGGCCGATGTGGCGGTGGCGCTGGACGCGACCGGGCCCTCGGCCTACCTCGACATTGCCGCGCTGATCGCCGTTGCGCGGGCACAGGGCTGCGACGCGGTGCATCCCGGCTATGGCTTCCTCAGYGAGCGTGCGGACTTCGCGCAGGCCTGCGCGGATGCGGGCCTGGTCTTCATCGGCCCGACGCCCGAGCAACTGGGCCTGTTCGGCGACAAGGCCCGCGCACGCGCGCTGGCCGCGCAATGCGATGTGCCTGTGATGCCCGGCAGCGCAGGCGCCGTGACGCTGGCCCAGGCACAGGCCTTCTTCGCCGAGCAGCATGCGCAGGGGGCCGGCGTGATGGTCAAGGCCATCGGCGGCGGCGGCGGGCGCGGCATGCGGGCGGTGCTGAATGCCGAAGAACTGCCCGAGGCGCATGCGCGCTGCATGTCCGAGGCCAAGGCGGCCTTCGGCATCGAGGGCGTGTATGTCGAGCGGCTGATGCGCAATGCGCGGCACATCGAGGTGCAGGTGCTGGGCGACGGAAAGTCCGTGGCCAGTCTCGGCGAGCGCGAATGCACTTTGCAGCGGCGATTCCAGAAACTGGTGGAGATCGCGCCCAGTCCTTCGCTGCCGGAGGCGCTGCGCGCGCAGGTCACGCAGGCCGCGCTGCGCATGGCGAAGGCGACGGGCTACCGCGGGCTCGGCACTTTCGAGTTTCTCGTCGATGCGGCGTCGGCCACGCTGCCTTTCGTCTTCATCGAAGCCAATCCCCGGCTGCAGGTCGAGCACACGGTGACCGAGGCCGTCACCGGCCTGGACCTCGTGCAGCTGCAGATCGCCGTGGCAGCCGGCCAGCCACTGAGCGCATTGGGCGTGGAGGCCGATCGCACGGCGCCGCAACGCGGCTTTGCAGTGCAGTGGCGCATCAACGCCGAGACGCTCGATGCGCAGGGCAACGCACGGCCCTCCGGGGGCACGCTGGCGCGCTTCGACCTGCCGTCCGGTCCCGGCGTGCGTGTCGATACGCACGGCTATGCGGGCCTCGCACCTTCGCCGCACTACGACACGCTGCTTGCCAAGCTGATCGTGCATTCGCCGTCGCCGCGCTTCGCCGATGCCCTGCGGCGCTCGCTGCGCGCGCTGGATGAATGCCGCATCGACGGCATCGCCTCCAACCTGTCGCTGCTGCGCGCCATTGCCATGCGGCCCGAGTTCGCGGCGCAGGCGGTGCACACGCGCTTCGTGGAGGCACATCTGGGCGATCTGCTGGCAGCTGCGGCATCTCTGGAGAAGCATGCGAAGGAGATCGCGCCCACATCCGCGGCGGCCCCCGCCTTCGAAGAGCCGGACGACGACCTGACGGTCAAGGCCCCGATGCCGGCAAAGCTGGTGCAGTTCGAGGTGGAGGTCGGCGACGTGCTCCCCGCCGGCGCGCAGCTCGGCGTGCTCGAAGCCATGAAGATGGAGCACCTGCTGCATGCGCCCGTCGCGGGCCGCGTGATCGCGCTGCTGGCCGAGGCCGGCGACTACCTCGTCGAAGGCCAGTCGCTGGTGCGGCTGGAGGCCGTCGACGCGCAGGCCGTCGAAGCGGAGGCAGGCGCGGCGCACGACCTCGATGCGATCCGCCCCGACCTGCAGAAGGTGATCGACCGCCACGCGCCCACGCTCGACATCCACCGCAAGCCGGCCGTCGACAAGCGCCACGCACAGGGCGGCCGTACCGCACGCGAGAACATCGCCGACCTCTGCGACACCGCATCGGACCCCGGCAACTTCATCGAATACGGCGCGCTCGCCATCGCCGCGCAAACGCGCCGCCGCACGCTCGAAGACCTGATTGCCAGCACGCCGGCCGACGGCATGGTCACCGGCCTGGGAAGCATCAACGCGAAGCAGTTCGGCCCCGAGGTGTCGCGCTGCGCCGTGCTGGCCTACGACTACACGGTGCTGGCCGGCACGCAGGGTATGCGCAACCACCACAAGACCGACCGCCTGCTGGCGGTGGCGCACCAGCTCAGGCTGCCGGTGGTGCTGTTCGCCGAAGGCGGCGGCGGCCGGCCGGGCGACACCGACATGCCCATCGTCGCGGGTCTCAACAACCACACCTTCAGCCAGTTCGCCGCGCTCTCGGGCAAGGTGCCGGTGGTCGGCATCGTGCACGGCCGCTGCTTTGCGGGCAATGCGGCGCTGCTGGGCTGCGCCGACGTGATCATCGCCACGCGCGGCAGCAACATCGGCATGAGCGGGCCCGCGATGATCGAAGGCGGCGGGCTCGGCACGTTCGCGCCGGAGCAGATCGGGCCGAGCAGCGTGCAGTCGCGCAATGGCGTGATCGACATCCTCGTGGAAGACGAAGCTGCCGCTGTCGCTGCGGCCAGGCAATATCTCTCGTACTTTCAGGGGCCGACCACCGACTGGCAATGCGCCGACCCGCGCACGCTGCGCCACGTGGTGCCCGAGAACCGGCTGCGCGTGTACGACGTGCGCGCCGCGATGCGCGGCGTGGCCGACACCGGCTCGCTGCTCGAACTGCGCGCAGGTTTCGGCGCGGGCATCGTCACCGCGCTGGCACGCATCGAGGGCAGGCCGGTCGGCCTGATGGCCAACAACCCGCATCACCTCGGCGGCGCGATCGACGTGGA
Source organism: Variovorax sp. P4_B10 (assembly GCF_056402375.1). Lineage (NCBI taxonomy): Bacteria > Pseudomonadati > Pseudomonadota > Betaproteobacteria > Burkholderiales > Comamonadaceae > Variovorax > Variovorax sp. P4_B10. The sequence continues at coordinate 84,186 of NZ_JBFUHN010000013.1, forward strand.
AGCCGCGGACAAGTCCGCGCGCTTCATGCAGCTGTGCAACGCGCACGGACTGCCGATCGTCTCGCTGTGCGACACGCCCGGCTTCATGGTCGGCCCCGAGATCGAGGCGCAGGCGCAGGTGCGCCATGTGTGCCGCATGTTCATGGTCGCCTCGCACCTGCGTGTGCCGTTTTTCGCCGTGGTGCTGCGCAAGGGCTATGGCCTCGGCGCGCAGGCGATGACGGCCGGCGGTTTCGATGCGCCGGTGTTCACCGTCGCATGGCCCACGGGCGAGTTCGGCGCGATGGGGCTCGAAGGCGCGGTGCGTCTGGGCTTTCGCAAGGAACTGGCGGCGGTGCCCGAAGGCGCCGAGCGCGATGCGCTGTTCGGAAAGCTCGTCGCGCAGCAGTACGCGAACGGCGAAGCGATCCACATGGCGCAGACATTGGAGATCGACGCGGTGATCGACCCCGCCGAAACGCGCACCTGGCTGGTGCGTGGCCTGGCCTCTGCGACGCGGCCGGCAGGGCCTGCTTTGCCCTACGTGGACACTTGGTAACCGTTCGCTAGACCTCGTCACCCACGGGGGCAAGGCGGCTCCGTACACTGGGCCGCTTTGCGCGAATGAAACTGGTTTCACTCGGGCTCTCCCGCCTCCGCGACGTGGCCCTGGCGCACTGGGCGGCAGCCCTTTGTCTCGCCGTGCTGGCCGTGGGCGTGCAGGCGGTGACACCCGGCAACCGCCCCCGGCAGCCCGTCGAGGCGCACTGGGTCGGCAGCTGGGCCGTGGCACCGCTGGATTTTCGCGAGCTGGCCTCGAACCCGGCCGTGGCGCACCAGCCCGCACCCGGCGGCGACCAGTTCCGGGGGCAGACACTGCGCCAGCAGCTGGCGCCGACCCTGGGCGGCGAGCGCATCCGCATCCGCTTCTCCAACCGGTTCGGCAAGGCGCCGTTGCGCATTGCCGCTGCGAGCGTGGCGCGCAGCACGGGTGCGGACGCAGTCTCTCCGGCCACGCTGCGCGTGCTGCGCTTCGGCGGACGCAGCAGCCTGACCATCGCGCCCGGCGCGGAGGCCTGGAGCGATGGCGTCGATCTCAAGATCGAGGCGGGGCAGACGGTGGCGGTGAGCGCCTTCTTCGATCGCGCGACACCTTTTGCCACAGTGCACCTGCTCTCCGTCGACACGAGCTGGGCGGCGCCCGGCAATGCCGTGGCGGCACCGAAGCTGCAGGGTGCGACGCCGCTCAAGTGGAACCACATCGTGACGGGCCTGGACGTGCTGACCACCCAGTCCGTGCGCACCGTGGTCGCGTTCGGCGACTCGATCACCGCGGGCGGCGGCGAGGCCGGCGACGGTGCATACCCCGACATGCTGGCCACGCGTTTGCGCGACGGCCCGCAGGCGGGGCATGAGGTGTCGGTGCTCAACGCGGGCATCGGCGGCAACCGCCTGCTGGTCGATGGCATCGGGCCCAACGGCCTCTCGCGTTTCGCGCGCGATGCGCTGGGGCAAAGCGGCGTGACGCACACCATCGTGCTGCTGGGCACCAACGACATCGGCCGCAGCGTGTTCATCGGCGCGCCCGGCAACACCGACACCGTTCATGACATGCCGACCGCAGAGCGCATCACCGACGGACTGCAGCAGCTCGTGAAGCAGGCGCGCGCCAAGGGTATCAAGGTGCTGATCGGCACCGTGCCGCCGTTCAAGAACACGCCCTACTGGACGGAGGGCAACGAGGCCATGCGCAACGCGGTCAACCGCTGGATCCGCAGCCGCCAGGATGTCGACGGCGTGATCGATTTCGACGCGGCATTGCGCAACCCGGCGGACCCGCAGACGCTGAATCCGCCGTTCGACAACGGCGACCACCTGCACCCCAGCAGGGCCGGCCATGCCGCGATGGCCGCGGCCGTCGACCTGAAGGAATTGCAGGAGTAAGCGCTCGCAAGAGCTCAAAGAGAAGCGAAACAGCTTTACACAAGATTTCGCGCTCGGCTTACAGGCCCTTCACATGGGCCCATCAGCATGAAGGCTCCAACCACTCATGAGGAGCCCCCCATGAAAAAACTCGCAATCACCCTTTCCGTCGGCGCGGCTTCGTTGCTGTCGATGGGCGCTGCAATGACCATCCCCACGACAGCGCAGGCGCAGGCGGTGATCATCCAGGAGGCGCCGCCGCCGCCGCGCTCCGATCGCATGGGGCCACCGCGTCGCGGCTATGTCTGGGTGCCGGGGCACTATGAATGGCGAGGTGGGCGCCATGCGTGGGTCCGCGGCTACTACATGCGTGCCCGTCCGGGCTACGCCTACCGTCCGCCGGAATGGCGCGAGCGCGATGGCCGCTGGGAATACAACCGCGGCCGCTGGGACCGCGACGGCGACGGCGTGCCGAACCGCCAGGACCGCCGTCCGGACAATCCGAACCGCAACTGACGATCGCCCGCGGCCGTGAAACCCGGCCTGCGAAATCCCTCTAGCGGATGCTGATCAGCTCGAGGGTTTCGCGGACCTGGAACGCACCGCCGCTGGTGCCGCCGCGCGTCTGCGCCTCGAAGCGGACAACGCGCCCCAACTCGGGCGAGAACCAGACGTCGGCCTTGTACGCGCCGTACTGGTTGCCGACCACGGCCCCCGCATTCGCGAAGCGCTGCGTGAAGCCCCGGTACTCGATCCGCACGGCCTTGATCTCTCTGCCGCCGACGTTCAGCGTGGTGTCTTCCATCACCGTGGCGTTGAGGTCCATGTTGATGCGCGAGCCACCGAACGTGGAGCCGTAGCGCGTCCGCCAGGCGGCTTCTTCCTTGAGATTGGCCTTGCCCCAGCCGCCCGGCGGCATCGCCGCGTCGAACTCGCCGGCGATGGCCGTGGTCACGCTGACCACCTCGCCGCCGGGCTTCTCGACCCACCCGCCGTTGTTGAAGCTGATGCGGTCGTCGGTTGCCGCATCCGCGCGGTAGACGACCTTGCGGTAGGTGTTGGTGAGGCGGTCGTGCAACTGGTATTCGACGATGCTCGGCCGGCCCGTTGCGAGTGCGGCGGCGTTGACAGCCGAAGCAGTGACGGGTTGCGTTGCGAGCCGCTCGACGGCCACCCGCCCGCGCACCGGCAGTTCCGCGATCCACACCGACGGCATGGCGAGAGTCGCCGAGGTCGCCGTGCCCACGAGGCCCACCAAACGGCCCTGCGCGTCGAACAGCCCGGCCCCGCCGAGCCCTGCCTCGGGCGCGGCGGCGAGTTGCAGGGCTTCGATTTCGCCTGCATTGCCGCGGCGCACGCCGGCGAGCATGCCGGTGCCGAGCGTCAGCTCCTTGCCCCTCGGCGACCCCACGATGTAGAGCGGCATGCCGACCTGCAATGCACTCGCGGGCGCGATGGCGGGTGCAGGCGGCGTGAAGTTGGCGATCCGCAGCTGGCAAAGGTCGCGTTCGACATCCGGAAATTCCAGCGTCGCGCCATAGCTCACGTTGTCGCGCTTCAACGCCACGGTGCTGGCTTTCGCGAGCAGCTGGCAGCTCGTGACCGCCGTGCCCGGACCGGTGGCCACTGCGCTGCCGGTCGCCAGGGGCTTGCCCTGCGCATCGCTGGCCTGCACCACCCAGACGGCAGGCGCCACGCGGGCGAAGAGCGCATCGGGCGCGAGCGGGGCTTGAGCCGAGGCCGTGGATGCAGTCAGTGCGATGGCAAGCGCGAGCGCGAAGGGAGCGGGCAGATGTCTCATCGGGTGGCCTGCAGAAGCAGCCGCAGATCGTTGATGGGGGTCTTGGCGAAAGGCATGGCATCGGCCGTTGCGGGCACGGGGCTTCGGTCCTGCGTAGCCGGTGGCCTGACGGCTGCCGCCGGGGTTGCTTCCGCCTGCGGCGCTGCCACCACCTGACGAGGCGGAATTGCGGTCGCGATGGCGGTGTCCGATGCCGCGGGCGAGTTGCGCGCGGCTTGGGCCGAGGCCGGCACCGTGCCGCCGTAGGCCAGCGATGGCAGTGCGCTGCGGCCTTCCGATTCGCCAACCCGCTCGAAGACCGGATGGCCGACGAGGAAGCCCATGCTGATGCTCATCTGGACATACGCGGTCTGCCTGGGCCGCAGCACGATGTCGATGGTGCCCTCGGCTTCCGTGCGGGCGCTGGCCCGGTAGGTACCGGTCGGCCTGTCGATGAAGAAGAAGCTGCCGGGCTGCGACTTGCCGACGATCTGGCCGTTGACGGTGACGTCGGGCTGCACCGCCACCCCCGCCAACATGGAGGGCCGGTAGAAGTAGATCCGGCCCTGGTTCTCTCCGATGGAAGGAAGGCTTCCCGCCATCTCCGAAAACCGTGGCCCGCTGGCCGAACATCCGAACAGGCAGGCTGCAAGAACAGCCAGCAGGAACCCACCGATCCAACGTCGCATCGCGCCTTCTCCTCTTTTGGCGCTGGATGCTACACCCGCTTACATTGGCGGCGGAGTGTCCTTCAGCGGAATACGACGGTGCGGTGGCCGTTGAGCAGCACGCGGTGCTCGCTGTGCCACTTCACCGCGCGGGCCAGCACCTGGCTCTCGGTGTCGCGGCCGCGGGCCGTGAGGTCTTCGACGGTGTCGGTGTGGTCGGCGCGGGCCACGTCCTGCTCGATGATCGGACCCTCGTCGAGGTCGGCCGTCACGTAGTGGGCGGTGGCACCGATCAGCTTCACGCCGCGGTCGTGGGCCTGGTAGTAGGGCTTGGCGCCCTTGAAGCTGGGCAGGAACGAGTGATGGATGTTGATCGCGCGGCCGGCCAGGTTGCGGCACAGGTCGTTGCTCAGGATCTGCATGTAGCGCGCGAGCACCACGAGCTCGGCACCCTCGGCCTCGATGATCTCCAGCTGCTTGGCCTCGGCCTGCGCCTTGGTCGCACCGGTCACCGGGATGTGGTGGAAGGGCACGTTGTAGCTCGCGGCCAATTGGTAGAAGTCGCGGTGGTTCGAGATGATGGCGCGCACGTCGATGGCGAGCAGGCCGCTCTTCCAGCGGAACAGCAGGTCGTTGAGGCAGTGGCCTTCCTTGCTGACCAGGATCACCGTCTTCATGGGATCGGCGGCGGCGTGCAGCTGCAGCGTCATGCCGAAACCGGCGGCGAAGCTCGTCAGCTGTTCGCGCAAGGCCGCTTCGCCGTGGTCGCTGCAGGCGAAGCGAACGCGCATGAAGAACAGACCCGTGTCGTGGTCGTTGTACTGGGCGGCCTCTTCGATGTTGCCGCCGCGCTCGAGCAGGAAGCCCGAAACGGCGTGCACGATGCCCGTACGGTCGGGGCAGGAGAGGTTCAGGATGTAGGCGGGCGTAGTGGTCGTCATCAGGGGCATGATTGTCGCAGGGGTGCCAGAATGCCGTTTTTTGGTGCGCGTTAAGCAGGAGCAACCCATGGCTTATCAGGACTTCAACATGGGCAACCAGTGGTTGCCCTTCACCCCCAACCGCCATTTCCAGAAAGACCCGCGCGTCTTCGTGGCGGCCGACGGCATGGCGTTCACCACGCACGACGGCAAGAAGGTGATCGACGGCATCTCTTCGCTGTGGTGCGTGGGCGCGGGCCACAACCGAAAGCCGATCAACGAGGCGATCAAGAAGCAGCTCGACACGCTCGACTACGCCACCGCCTTCCAGGTGAGCAACGACAAGGCCTTCAAGGCGGCCGAGATGATCGCCTCGCTGGCGCCGGGCGACCTCAACAAGGTGCTGTTCTGCAATTCGGGTTCGGAAGCGGCCGACACCTCGATGAAGGTGGCGCTGGCCTACCACCGCGCGCGCGGCGAGGGCCACCGCAACGTGTTCATCGGCCGCGAGAAGGGCTACCACGGCGTGGGCTTCGGCGGCATGTCGGTGGGCGGCATTCCGGGCAACCGCAAGGTGTTCGGCTCGGCCTTTTTGCCGCGCGTGGACCACATGCGCTTCATCCACGACCCGGTGAACCACGCCTACATCCACAACGAGGAGCCGGTGTGGGCCGAAGACCCGCTGGTCGAGCTCGAGACCCGCATCCTGCCGCTGCACGACCCGAGCAACATCGCCGCGATCATCGTCGAGCCGGTGGCCGGGTCGGCCGGCTGGTACCTGCCGCCCAAGGGCTACCTGAAGCGCCTGCGCGAGATCTGCGACAAGCACGGCATCCTGCTGATCTTCGACGAGGTCATCACCGGCTTCGGCCGCATGGGCACCAACTTCGCGTCGGACTACTTCGGCGTGGTGCCCGACATGCTGAACTTCGCCAAGTGCGTGACCAACGGCGTGATTCCCCTCGGCGGCGTGATCTGCCGCGACAAGCTCTACGACGCGATGATGAAGACCGACGCGCCCGAGCACGTGGTCGAGTTCTTCCATGGCTACACGTATTCGGGCCACCCGGTGGCCTGCGCCGCGGCCATTGCCACGCTCGATCTGTTCAAGGAAGAGAACCTGTTCGCGCGCGCCGGCGAAATGGGCAAGGTGCTGGGCGACGCGTTCCACAGCGCCTTCAAGGGCTTGCCGAACGTGATCAGCATCCGCAGCCTCGGCCTCGCCGCGGCGGTGGAACTCGCGCCCATCGCGGGCGCGCCGGGCAAGCGTGCCTACGACATCTTCCTGGATTGCTTCCACAACGGCGCGCTGGTGCGGCCCGCGGGCGAGGTGCTGGTGATCGCGCCGCCGTACATCGTGGAGAAGTCGCACATCGACACGCTGGTCAATACGCTCGCGGATTCGATCAGGAAGTTCGCCTGACCACGCCGGCGCAATAGTCGACGGACGGCAGCGCAGGCGTGCGCCAGGTGGCGTCGTAGGCTGCCTTGTCGTCGTCTTCGTCCGATCCACCCGCCTGCAGCCGCAGAGCCTTGACGGACACATCGGTCGGCAGGTGCTGCGGCACGCCGAGCACCTTGGTGGCGTGGCCTGCGCCGCTGATCAGCAGCACCGTCTTGCCAGGCTGCCGCGCCTTGACGATGGTCTGCGCCATGGCGCGGTCGCGGCCCACCTGGATGCGCGTCATCGGAATGATCTGCGATTCGGGCAGCAGCTTGCAGTGGCCCTCGCGCACCGCGTCCTGTTGCACGGTGTAGGCCTCGCCGTTGAGCTGCACGTCGAGCGACACGTCGGCCATCGCGTTCTTCATCCGCGCACGCGGCAGGTTGGCGCCGATCACCGGCACCCCGGCACGCACGGCGGCCATCACGGCGGGGCCATAGCTGTGCCAGGGCCAGGCCTTGTCGCTCCAGTCGAGGGCAGCCTGCACCTGGGCCTCGCTCGCGGTGGCGCTGACCTGGGCGGTGCTGCGGCCTTCCTCGGCCATTTCGAGTGCCAGTGCGGCCAGTTGGCCACGCGCGACCAGTGCCTCGACGGTTTCGCGCTCGATCGCGTGGTGCTCGGGGGCATCGTGCTGCTCGCCCAGCAGCAGGGCGTCCACCGGCAGCAGCGCCGCGACACGGCGCGCAATGGGCGCATCGGCGCTGGCAGAGGAAAGCGCCGCGCAGCCGGCAAACACGGTGGCGGCGAGCAGCGCAAGCAGAAAGCGGGAAGCCCGTGCGGGCCAGCGTCGAAAGAGCATCGCGCCATACTATGCCCACGGCGTCTCCGCGCCGTGCCATCCATTTCCGCTTTTCCCTGTCCGTGTCTTTCCGCTTTCCCGCTCGCGTGCTGGGCACGCTGCTGCWCGCACTCGCCGCGGCGGGCGCCTGCCTGGCGCTGCACACGCCCCTTCCCTGGATGATCGGCCCGCTGCTGGCGGTGTCGCTCGCCTCGATCGCAGGTGTGCCCACCGCCAGCCACACGCCGCTGCGCAATGCGGGGCAGTGGACCATCGGCACCGCGCTCGGGCTCTACTTCACGCCGCAGGTGGTGTCGCTGGTGGCCAGCGTCTGGTGGGCGATTGCGCTGGCCATCGCCTGGGCGCTGCTGCTCGGCTGGGGCTTCGGGCGCTGGCTGCACGGGCTGCATGCCGCGCGGATGCCGCATGTGCCGGCCAAATCGATGAGAGCCACGACTTACTTCGCGGGCGCCATCGGCGGTGCGTCGGAGATGACGCTGCTGGCCGAATCGGCCGGTGCGCGCACCGACCTGGTGGCAGCGGCGCACAGCCTGCGGCTGGTGGTGGTGACGGTCACCATCCCGTTCGCGATGCAGTGGAGCGGGCTGCACGGCCTCGAAATCGGCCCACCGGGCGTGCGCGAGGTGCATGTGGGCGGGCTGGTGCTGCTCGCGATGGCCACGGGTGTCGGCGGGCTGGCGATGCGTGCGTTGGGCCGCGCCAACCCCTGGTTCATCGGCCCGCTGCTGGTGGCGATGGGCTTCACGATCGCCGGGCAGTCGCTGTCCGCCGTGCCCACCTGGATGTCGAATACCGCGCAGCTCGTGATCGCGGTGAGCCTGGGCGTGCGGTTCAGCCGCGAATTCCTGCACACCGCCCCGCGCTGGCTGGGCTCGGTCGCGCTGGGCACCTTCGGCATGCTGGTGCTGTGCGGCGGGGTGGCGTGGCTGCTGGCCTGGGCGACCGGGCTCCACCCGGCCACGATGATCCTGAGCACCTCGCCGGGCGGCATTGCGGAGATGTCGATCACGGCGAAGGTGTTGCAGCTCGGCGTGCCGGTGGTGACGGCCTTCCAGGTGTGCCGGCTGGTGGCCGTGCTGTTGATCGTGGGGCCGATGTTCCGGTGGATCTATCGCCCAAGAGCGGACGGCCCATGAAAAAGCGCCCCGCAGGGCGCTTTTTTCTCTTGCCGGGAGCCGGTCGGCTCAGTGGACCAGCACGGGTGTGTGGGCCAGTTCGGCATAGCCCTCGAGCGTGTCTTCGACCTCTTCCTGCGTGGGCGTGTTGAGCTGCCAGGCGGCAATCTGCTGCTGGAACAGTTCGGCCCAGGAGCCGTCGAGGTACACCTCCTTGCCCGAGCGCTTGTCCACGATTTCGAATCCGTGGCGTTCCAGCACGGGCACATTGGGCTTCGCGGGCTCGTCGCCTTCATTTGGCTGCACGTGCACGACGACGAAGGACTCCGAGTCGTAAAGCATGTTCATTGCGGGCCCTGTGAGGATGTCGATAGCGTTCATGGGGGTTAGATAGCAATCAACGCGCCAGTTTCAAGAACAGTTGTCGTCCGAGGGTTAATTAGTAGGCTTTTTGCCCTAATTGGCGGGGCCTTCGGGTAGGGGTTTGCGCAATTGGGCGTCAGCAAAATCGCCGTTTGCCTCCGTCTGCTTGATGCGCACGGGCAGATATCCGTACTGCGGCGCCAGCCAGAGCTCCAATTTCCGATCGAAATCCCGCCGGGGCGTGCGGGTGAGCTTGCGCGCGGTGTATTCGCCGGCCGGGAGGGTCAGCTTTTCCTCGTCGCCAACCACAAAGACCCAGACGTCGCCGTCGCGCACGCCCACGGTCTGGATCGAGATTCGGGTGCCCGCCGGATAACGGTCCGGGCTGGCCGCCAGCAGGCCCCCGAGCTGCATCATGACGCTCATGCGGTCCTGCGCGCCGGCCAGCAGCGGCACGCTGGGGGCGTTGTTGCTGAACACGATCTGCCCCTGGTCGCGCACGAAATGCGAGGCCACTTCGGCTTTGCGGCTTTCGAAGTACCGCTCGGGTTCAAGGCCCGAGGGGCCGATCCGGCCGGTGCTGTGCCAGTTCAGCAGGGTGAAAAAAGTCGCCTTGAGCGTGAGTTGCCCGTCGTAGCGGCTGCCATCCTGCAGCCAGACCAGTTCGCCGAAAAAGCCTCGCTGCGGGGCAGCGCCCTTCTGGCCCGTGGCTTCGAAATCGAGGGTGACGGAGCCCGGAATCCGCAACGCCTGGGTGCCGGCAATGGTGCCCGAGGCCTCGCCGCCGGCGGTTGCCGTGCTGCTTTCCGTGCCACCGGCGGCAGGGGCGGCCGCAGGTGCACTGGTAGGTGCTTCGGGGGGTGTTGCTCCTGAATTTGTAGCGGCCTGCACCGTCAGGTCGGGCGTTTCCGCAGAGGGGTTCGCATAGGCGTCGGGTTCGGGCAGCGCCTTCGGTTTGGGCGCCGACGGGGCGCGCGGGCGCCGGGGCTGGGTCGGCGGCGATGGCTTGGCCTCGGCTGGCGCGGCAGCAGCGGCCGGGGCCGCGGGCTTTTCCGCCGCAGGCGGCGCAATCACGATCGTCCGGGTGGTGAACTTGTTCGCCAGCGGAGAGGGTTCCGGCCCGATGGCCGTCGGCGCCAGCCCGAGCACCAACAGGTGGACCAGCGCCACCGCCAGCGTCAGCCCGGCCAGCACCCGCCAGGACGGACGCCCGGGCAGGCCGGCAGACAGCGGAGAGGGGGCGACGAGCGTCGGCATCAGGTGTGGAGTGAGCGCACGGGCGGAGGTTCAGGAAGACCATCTCGGTACACTGCCGCCCGTTCAACCAGTTTAGTGGGAGCGGCGCCCGGCCTTCGTGTTCGCGCCGTGTCCTTCATCACGCACCGCATCATGAAACTCGCCACCCTGAAGGACGGCTCGCGCGACGGCCAGCTCGTCGTTGTCTCGCGCGACCTCACACTCGCCCACTACGCCACCGGTATCGCCAGCCGGTTGCAGCAGGTGCTGGACGACTGGGGTTTCATGAGCCCGCAGCTGCAGGACCTGTACGACGCGGTCAACACCGGCCGCGCGCGCCATTCCTTCCCCTTCGACCCTGCCCAGTGCATGGCGCCGCTGCCGCGCGCCTACCAGTGGGCCGACGGCTCGGCCTACCTGAACCACGTCGAGCTGGTGCGCAAGGCGCGCAACGCCGAAGTGCCCGAGAGCTTCTACAGCGACCCGCTGATGTACCAGGGCGGCAGCGACGACTTCCTCGGCCCGACCGACGACGTGGTGGTGCCCAGCGAAGCCATGGGCATCGACTTCGAGGCCGAGATCGCGGTCATCACCGGCGACATCCGCATGGGCGCCACGCCCGACCAGGCGCTCGACGGCATCCGCCTCATGATGCTGGCCAACGACGTGAGCCTGCGCAACCTGATTCCGGCCGAGCTGGCCAAGGGCTTCGGCTTCTTCCAGAGCAAGCCGGCCACCGCCTTCAGCCCCGTGGCCGTGACGCTCGACGAGATCGGCGAAGCCTGGCAGGACGGCCGCGTGCACCTCACGCTGCAAAGCAGCTGGAACGGCCGCAAGGTCGGCATGTGCGACGCCGGCCCGGAGATGACTTTCCACTTCGGCCAGCTCATCGCCCACATCGCCAAGACGCGCAACGTGCGCGCTGGCAGCATCGTCGGCAGCGGCACCGTGAGCAACAAGGGCGTCGAGAAGAACGGCGGCATGGACTGGCCCAAGGGCTACTCGTGCATCGCCGAGAAGCGCTGCATCGAGACCATCCAGGGCGGCGAGCCGGTCACCGAGTTCATGAAGTTCGGCGACACGATCCGCATCGAGATGAAAGGCCTGGACGGGCGTTCGCTGTTCGGCGCGATCGACCAGGAGGTCGTGTCGACGGGTGGGCGGCCGAAGGAGGCACCGGTGTCGCTGGTGAAGCCGCAGGCCGAGGACGCCTCGGAAGACTGAAGGCGCTGCGGCCGACGCCGCCTGCGCTGTCGCGCAGCACTGTTCCGCCGCTCGCCGCGGGCGTCCTGTCCGCCGTGGCTATGATCCTGCCGCTGCCGTGACGCGTCTTCATCTCGTCGGGGCAGCGCGTCCGGCGGCTGTGTTTCCGCGGCCGCCATTCATATCAAGAAGAACGGGAGTTTTCGATGCGCCATTTGCCTATTGCCGCCGCCGCCCTTGCGGCCTTCGCCCTTGTCGGCTGCGAAACCATGAAAAGTGCCGATACCGGCGCGCTCACCCAGGCGGGCGGTTCGGCCTTCAAGGCCATGTCGCTGAGCGACGGCGAGATCACCACGATGTCCGACCAGTCCTGCACCGCCATGGACCAGAAGAACCAGATCGCGCCCGCCAGCAGCCGCTACACCACGCGCCTGAACCAGGTCATCAAGCAGATGCCCACCACCGTCAACGGCAAGACGGCCAACTACAAGGTCTACATGACCAAGGACGTGAACGCCTGGGCCATGGCCAACGGCTGCATCCGCGTCTACAGCGGCCTCATGGACCTGATGAACGACGACGAGCTGCGTGGCGTGATCGGCCACGAGATCGGCCACGTGGCGCTGGGCCACTCGAAGTCGCGCATGCAGACCGCCTACGCCGCCTCGGCCGTGCGCGGACTGGCCGGCGCCGCTGGCGGGGTCGCGGCCCAGCTGTCCCAGTCGCAGGCCGGCGACCTGGGCGAGAAGTTCATCAACGCGCAGTTCTCGCAAGCGAACGAAAGTGCGGCCGACAACTATTCCTTCGACCTGCTCACCGAGCGCAAGCTCGAGCGCAAGGGGCTGGTCAGCGCCTTCGACAAGCTGGCGAAACTGGGCGGCGGCGGCACCGGCAGCTCGCTCATGAGCTCGCATCCGCCATCGGCCGAGCGCTCGGCGCGCATGCAGAAGCGCCTGGACACCGCCAAGTAGGACGCTACGCGTCCCCCGCCGCGCGCAGCAGCAGCTCCTTCTGCGAACGGATGCCGAGCCGCCGGAAGGCGCGGTACTGGTGCGTGCGCACGGTCGTGAGCTCGATGCCGACGGCGCGCGCCACCTGCTTGGCGGTGCTGCCGGCCATCAGATGGCCGATGACCTCGCGCTCGCGCAGGCTCAAGGTCAACAGGCGAGAGGCGAAGGCCGGCGCCACCGCTTCCCGCGCAGCCATGGCGCTGCGGCCGTGGGCCATGGTGGCGTCGGCCAGCAGCGTGGCATGGCGCTCGATCGCCGCGAAGTCGCCGGCGCCGAATTCGGGCTGCGCAAGGCTTCGGTAGAAGCTCACCGCCACGCGCTGGCCGGCGGGCGTCAACAGCAGCACCGACGCGCGTTCGCGAATGCCCACGTCGCCGTAGCAGGCGGCCCGATAGGCGGGGTCGGCCACTTCGTCGGCGCGCTGGTGGCCCAGCCACAACTGCGCGCGCTTGGGCAGCTTGCGCGTGGCGAGCCACGTCATGTTGGGGTCGAGCAGGTCGAAGCGTTGCGCCACATAGCGCTCGGTGGTGCGTTCGGCCGTGGTGCCGTAGCTGCTGGCCGCCGACACCGCCTCGATGCGGCCGGTGGCGTCGACCGCAAACACGGTGCAGAAGGTCACGGGCATCACGCGGTGGATGGCCGCCAGGCAACTGGCCGCCAGATGCGGCGTGCCGACACCCGCCAGCACATCGCCGACGATGGCTGCGGACAGCGCGGTGTCCGCAGCGGGTTGAATGCGCCAGCGTCTCATGAGAGCAGATAAGGCAAGGGTAATTACTTCGTACGAAGTTATGACAGTGGCCGACGCCGCACATCGGGACAATCCCGCTGCATGACGAACCCCACCGTTGCGGCCGCCGCGCCGGCACCCGGCACACGCGCCGCCGATGCCGCAAGCGGCCCCGTGCCGCCAATGGCCAGCGCCTCCGAACTGCCGCCGTCGGTCGGCGCCTTCCACTACACGCGCTACAAGGTCTGGACGCCGCCGCTCGAGCAGGGCGGCACCGAGCCCGGCCGCCACCCGGTCGTGATCGCGGGCGGCGGGCCGGTCGGCATGGCGCTCGCGCTGGGGCTCGCGAATCACGGCGTACGCTGCGTGATCCTCGAGGCCGACGACACGGTGTGCGTCGGCAGCCGCGCGGCCTGCATCTCGCGCCGCAGCCTGGAGATCATGGAGCGGCTCGGCGTGCGGCCGGCCTTCATGGCCAAGGGCCTGCCGTGGACCGGTGGGCGCAGCTTCTACAAGACGGCCGAGGTGTTCCGCTTCGAGATGCCGCACGACGCGCAGCAGAAGCTGCCGCCGATGATCAATCTCGAGCAGTACTACGCCGAGCACTACCTGCTCGAAGAGATCTTCCGCCGCAATGAAGCCACGCCGGGGCTCATCGACATCCGCTGGGGCACCGAACTCACCGGCATCGACCAGGACGGCGAGGGCGTGACGCTCGACGTGCGCAATGCCGAGGGCCGCTACCGCCTGCAAGGCCAATGGCTTGCCGCGTGCGACGGCGGCCAGAGCTTCGTGCGCAAGGCGCTGGGGCTCGCGCTCGAAGGCACGGGCTACGAGGGCCGCTACGTGATCATCGACATCGAGTTGCACAGCGGCCATCCGACCGAGCGCCGCGCGTGGTTCGATCCGCCGTGGAATCCGGGATCGACCGTGCTGATGCACCGCCAGCCCGACGACATCTGGCGCATCGACTACCAGCTGCGCGCGGGCCAGAGCACCGAGGAGGCGTTGCAGCCCGCGGCCGTGGCCGAGTTCGTGCAGCGCCATCTCGATGCCATCGGCGAAGGGCATCTGCCGTGGAAGACGGTGTGGACCTCGGTCTACCGTGCGGGTGCGATGACGCTCGAGCGCTATCGGCATGGCCGCGTCGTGTTCGCGGGCAATGCGGCGCATGCGATGCCGATCTTCGGCGTGCGCGGGCTCAACTCGGGCTTCGACGATGCGGACAACCTCGCCTGGAAGCTGGCGCTGGTCGCGCGTGGCCTGTCGGATCCGGCGCTGCTCGATTCGTACTCGCAGGAACGCATCTCGGCCTTCCACGTCAATGCCGAGAACGCGATGCGCAGCACCGAGTTCATGTCGCCGCCCTCGCGCGGCTTCGACCTGCTGCGCGAAGCCGCGCTGTCGCTGTCAGAGGCGCATCGCGGCATCGCGCAGCTGATCAATCCGCGGCAGACGCAGGCGGTGCGCTATGCGGAGTCGGCGTTGTCGAGCGAGAGCGACACGTTGCCGGCAGGGCCGCTGCCGGGTGAGGTGATGCCCGAGCAGCAACTCGAACAGGGTCATCTCACCGACTGGATCGCGCCGGTCTTCACGCTGCTGGTGCTGCGGCCCGAGGCCGATGCGGCACCCCTGCCCGAAGACGAGGTGGCGCAGGTGCAGCGGGGCGTCCTGCCCTTCGCCGTTCGCACCATCGCCGCCCCGGGCATCGAGGGCGCCGACGCGCGTGCGGACTCCGCCGTCTTCGAGGCGCTCGGCGCACGCGACGGCGCCGTCTACCTGCTGCGCCCCGATGGCCACGTGGCCGCGCGCTGGCASCGCATGCCGCCCGGCGCATTGCAAAGTGCACTGGCCCGTGCCGCCGTTCCACTGGAGCCTGCCGCCGCATGAGCAACACCCCGCCTCTCCTCCACCCCGACGCCCGCGACCGGCTCTACGCCGAATGCGCGCGTGCCATCACCGAAGCGGGCGCTGAACGCGAATCGCTGTTCCTCGCACGGCTCGCGCTGTTGCTGTTCGAGCAGGTCGGCGACGAGGCGCGCTGCCGCGCCGCGCTCACCGACGCACTGAACGCGCTGCCCATACCATCGCTGTCCGCAACCGAACCACTACAAACAGGAGACTGATCCATGGATCGCCGCACCCTTCTCGCCACGCTCGCATCCGGTGCCGCCGTGGCCGCTGCGCCCTTCGCCCGTGCGCAGGACTACCCCGTGCAACTCATCAAGTGGGTGGTGCCGTACCCCGCAGGCGGCGGCACCGACGTGATCGCGCGCGTGCTGGCCGAGGCCATGCGCCAGACCCTGGGGCAGCAGATCGTGGTCGACAACCGTCCCGGCGCTTCGACCAACATCGGTGCCGACCTGGTCGCCAAGAGCAAGCCCGACGGCTACACCATCCTCTCGGCGGACAACGCCGTGCTGGCCTTCAACGAGCACCTGTTCAGCAAGCTGCCATTCAGCCCCGAGAAGGACTTCACCTACATCGGCGCCATCGGCAAGTTCCCGCTCGCGCTGGTGGTGCACCCGGACTTCCCGGCGAAGAACTTCAAGGAGTTCCTGGCCTACGTGAAGGCCAACCCGGGCAAGGTCAACTACGCATCGCCCGGCAACGGCTCGCCGCACCACCTGGCGATGGAAATGTTCAAGGTGCGCACCGGCACCTTCATCACCCACATTCCGTACCGCGGCGCGGCACCCGCGATGGCCGACGTGATGGGCGGGCAGGTGCCCTGCATGTTCCTCGACCTGGCCTCCGGCCTGTCGATCATGCAGAGCAACAAGGTGCGCGTGCTGGCCATCGGTTCGGGTGCGCGCAGCAAGCTGCTGCCCAATGTGCCGACGCTGGCCGAAGTGGGTGTGCCCAACACCGAGGTGTTCGCGTTCCAGGGCATCCTCGGCCCGGCCGGCCTTTCGCCCGCGGTGGTGAACAAGCTCAACGGCGACCTGAACAAGGCCTTCGGCACCCCGGCGGTTCAGAAGCGCTTCGACGATTTCGGCATGGAAGCGATGCCCGGCACGCCGGCGCAGTTCGCGGCACTGTCGCGCGCCGAGTCGAAGCGCTGGGGCCCGATCATCAAGCAGGCTGGAATCAAGCTGGACTGACGCCCGCCCAAGGCGTCGCCTACTGGGTGTATGCCTTGCGCGACCCGTCTTCAAAGACCTCGTCGTCGCGCTGGAGCTCGCCGTTCTCGTCCCAGGCGCGTTCGCGCGTCACGCGGCCCTTGGCATCGAAGCTCGATTCGGCCAGCAGCGTGCCCTTTTCGCTGAAGCGCTGGTGCGTGCCCACCGGCACCTGCCGGTTGCGGCCCGGCGCGAGGTAGCGGCCGTGCGCGGCGCGTTGGCCGCTGTCGTAGAACTCGGTGACCTCGACCGTGCGCGCATTGCCGGTGCCGCTGTACACGGCCTTGCTGCGCGGCTGGCCGTTGAGGTAGTAGCTGTCGTCGCGGATCGGCTCGCCCGCGGGATTCCAGCGCTGATCGCGCACCAGCGTTCCTTTTTCGGAGAACTCCTGCTCGCGCTGCCGGATCGCGGTGCGCTCGACCAGCAGCCACACGGTCTCGCGGCGCTTGACGCCTTCGGATGAAAAGCTGCGCTCGATGCGCTGGTTGCCCGTGGTCTCGTCCAGCGTCGAGGGCTTGCCGTTGTCGTAGAACTCCTGGCTGCGCACGCGCTTGCCCGACACGTAGGAAACCCGCGAGCGCAGCGTGCCGCGCGCATCGAACAGATCGACCTGCGACGGTCCGCCAGCGAAGCCGCACAGCTTTGCATCGTCGGCTGCCGGCGCCAGCACGGGCGCCTCGCCGCAGCGCAGCATCGACATCTGGCCGCGCTCGGTGAACTCGACGAAGGCGCGCTCGGCGCCGGCGCCGGTGTCGGAGTGGAAGGTGGCGCGCCGCAGCTGGCCGCCGGGGTAGAAGCTGCGCACCAGTCCGCGTTCCTGGCCGTCGTCGTAGGTGGCCTCGCGCAGCACCTGGCCACTGGGCGAGAACTCGCGTGCGCGGCCCTGCATGTTGCCCTTGGCGTTGACGGTGTGCTCCCTGGCGAGCTTGCCTTTTTCGTAGAAGCGCACCAGGCCCATGAAGACGCCGTTCTGTACCTGCTGCTCGCGCTGGAGTTCGCCGGTCGCGTGGTCCTTGCAGCGCATCAGGCCGGTCTTGCCGGCCGTGGTGCTGCCGTCGGACGGGCTCACGCTGCGGCCGTTGAGCTCGCAGTCCTGCACCGCGTGGGCCGCGCCGGCGAAGAACAAGAAAGCAAGCGCTGCAGCAAAGACGCGAAACACCGAGGAACCAGCCCTGCCGGGCCTCCGGTATTGCCCCCGGGAGGGGGAAGGAGAAGCGGCACGAAGTGCGCGCAGCCGGGGGGCAGTCATAGTTCCGTCGCCAGCAGTTTGACGCCGCGGATCATCATCTCGACCGCCACGGCCACCAGGATCAGGCCCATCAGCCGCTCGAAGGCGAGCACCAGGCGCTCACCCACCAGCCGCTGGATGCGCTCGGCCAGCACCAGCACGATGGCGCACACGGCCATCGTGACGCTGAGCGCCGCCACCCATTCGAGCCGCCGCTCGGGCGCCTGCGACACCAGCAGCATCACCGTGGCCAGGGCCGAGGGGYCGGCCAGCGCGGGCACGGCGAGCGGCACGATCAGCGGTTCTTCGGCCGGCGTGGCGACGGGCGCCAGGCCGTGCTCGGGCGGAAAGATCATGCGCAGYGCGATCAGGAACATCACCACGCCGCCGGCGATCTGCAACGAGAGGCCCGACAGCCCCATCACGCGCAGAAAGCCGTCGCCCACGAACATGAAGCCCAGCAGCAGCGCGAAGGCGATGAGTACCTCGCGCATGATCACCCGGGTGCGCCGCTCCGGCGCCACGCCCTTCAGGGCATTGGCAAAGATCGGGATGTTGCCCAGCGGATCGGTGATCAGCAGCAACAGCACGGTGGCCGATGCGAAGGTGTAGCTCATGCRAGCCCCCACGCTCGGCACTTCGTGTCGTCGCTGCCCCCCGAGGGGGCAGCGAGCCTGCTTGGGGCGGCCCGGCGCTGGCTCACTTGTCGTAAAGCGTGTCGAGGGAACGGAAGCCCTTGACTTCGATCGGGTTGCCGAACGGGTCGCTGAAGAACATGGTCCACTGCTCGCCCGGCTGGCCTTCGAAGCGCACCTGGGGCTTGAGCACGAAGTCCGTGCCGGCGGCTTCGAGTCTCTTGGCGAGCGCCTGCCAGTCGGGCAGGGCCAGCGCGAGGCCGAAGTGGGGCATCGGCACCATCACGTCACCGACGCGGCCGGTGCGGGCGGTGGCGAAGGGCTCGCCGAGGTGAAGCGAAATCTGGTGGCCGAAGAAGTCGAAATCGACCCAGGTGTCGGTGCTGCGGCCTTCGGCGCAGCCGAGCACGTCGCCGTAGAAGCGGCGTGCGCCGTCGAGGTCGCGAACGTGGAAGGCAAGGTGGAAGATGCTCTGCATGGTTTCGGATTATGGGCAGCGGTGCTGTGAGAATGCCGGACTTTCTTTCATCATGGAGCAGGCCTTGCGGATACTCCGGATCCTCGCTGCGCTGAAGCGCAATTTCGATTTGTCGGCGCCACTGCGCCCTGTGAAGCGTCTGCCGCGCCAGGTTCTGGCGGGCGTCTGTTGCGTGTTCGCGGTCGCGGCGCATGCCGCCTGCCCGCCCTCGGCCATCGCGAGCCTCGAGAAGCCGGGCGCCGGCCTGCGCAACGGCGTCGACCGCGGCCTGCTCTGGCGCATCGAGCGCGACGGGCGCACCTCGTGGCTCTACGGAACCATCCACATCGGCCGTGCCGAATGGGTCCGGCCCGGTCCCACCGTGCAGAAGGCGCTGGCCCAGAGCAACACGCTCGCGCTGGAGATCGACCCGCGCGACGAGGCAACCGTCCGGGCCATGGCCCAACCGGCCGATCCGGCCCTGCTGGCACGCGTGCTCAGTGGTGAACGCGCGCGCCGGCTGGAGCGCCAGAACACCGAGGCCTGCGTGCCGCCCGGCGCGATGGCAAGGCTGCAGCCCATCCTGCAGGTCACGGCGCTGGCCGGCCTGGTGGCGCGCGCCGACGGGCTGTACCCGGAATTCGGCGTCGACGAGACGATGGCGGTGTCCGCACGCAACAGCAACAAGCCGATCTTCGCGCTCGAGAACGCGGCCGACCAGTTGAAGGCGCTGACCGGCGAGTCCGAATCGGAAGAGGCCGAACAGATCGACGCGGCGCTCGACGAACTGGAGTCGGGCAAGCTGCGCGGGCAGATGAAGGCGCTGGCCGATGTCTGGGCGCGCAGCGACGCCGACAAGCTGGCCCGTTATTCCGAATGGTGCGATTGCCTTCGTACACCCGCCGAGCAGCGGCTGATGAAGCGCCTGCTCGACGACCGCAATCCAGGGCTGGCCGACGGCATCGAACGCCTGCATGCGGGCGGCAAGGGCGTCTTCGCCGCGGTTGGCGCGCTGCACATGATCGGCCCGCAGGGACTGCCCACGCTGATGGCATCGCGCGGTTTCGTGGTGACGCCGGTGCTGACGAGCGCAGAGGCGCAGGCGGCGTTGCCGATGCCGGCGCTCTCCGCGCCCGAGCCGGCCCGCAAGGCTGTGCGCGGCGGCAAGGCCGTCAAGGGGCAAAAGGGCGCGCAGGCCGCGAAAGGCGCCAAGTCGGCGAAGGCCGCCCCGGCCCAGAAGGGCTCGAAAGCGCCGGCTCCCAAAGGCAAAGTGCGCAGATAATTGCGATCGCCATGCACCTGCTGCGCTCCCACACCCGCCTCCTCGGCCACATCGGCCGCTGGGTGCTGCTGTGGTTCCTGCTGTCGCTGGGCGTGGCGGTGGCGTCGCCCATCGTGCATCCGCAGGCGATGGAGCTGGTGTGCTCCGGCGCCGGCTCCATCAAGGCGGTGGTGCACACCGAAGACGGCGTGCAGGAAATGGGCGCCTCGCACATGGACTGCCCGCTGTGCGTGCTGACCGGCGCACCGCCGCCGGCCGTGGCCGCGGCTTCTTTCGACCTTCCCCTGCCGCTGGGCCGCGTGGTCCGGCCCATTCCTGCTGCGCGCCTTGCCGCGGCCACCGCGGCGCCGTTGCCGGCGCGCGGGCCGCCGACCTTCTCCTGAAACTGTCAAAACCCGTGGCTGCGTGCGTCCGATCGAAGGGCGCCTGCGGTCTGTCCGGCTTGAAGTTCGTGGAGCAGGTTCCCAATGAAAAAGAATTCCCGCGCCTTGGCGATCGCCATGGCATTACCCCTCGGCGCGCCCGCGTGGGCGCAGCAGCCGGCAAGCGATCCGCCTGAAGGCGGCAACGGCCGCACGCTGAGCCCCGTGATCGTGACCGGCGGCCGGCCGACCTCGCTGCCGGCGCAGATCCCGACCACCATCGAGGGCGTCACGCACGAGCAGATCGTCGACACGGTCAACGCGACCGATGCCGAAGACGCGCTCAAGTACCTGCCGAGCCTCGTGGTGCGCAAGCGCTATATCGGCGACTTCAACCATGCGGTGCTTGCCACCCGCGCCTCGGGCACGGGCAACAGCGCGCGCTCGATGGTCTATGCCGACGGCATCATGCTGTCGAACCCGCTGGGCAACGGCGCCACCTACGCGCCGCGCTGGGGCATGGTATCGCCGGAAGAGGTCGAACGGGTCGATGTGCTCTACGGTCCGTTCTCGGCCGCCTACCCGGGCAACTCGGTCGGTGCGGTGGTCGACTACGTGACGCGCATGCCCACGCAGCTGGAAGCGCACGTCAAGCTCAGCGGCTTTGCCTCGAATTTCGATCTCTACGGCAGCCATTCGTCGCCCGCGGGCCAGCAGCTCGACCTGTCGCTGGGCAGCCGCAGCGGCGACTGGTCGTGGTGGCTCAGCGCCTCGCGCACACACAGCAAGGGGCAGGCGCTGGTGTTCGGCAACCGGCTCGTGAGCGCCGGCACCGTGGGCAATGCCGGTACGCCGGTCACCGGCGCGGTGCTGGGGCTGAACCCGTCGAACCAGCCCTGGTGGTTGGTGGGCGGCGCGACCCTCTACGACACCACGCAGGAACAGGCCAAGCTCAAGGTGGCCTACGACTTCTCGCCCACCATCCGCGCGACCTACACGCTGGGCGCCTGGAACAACACCACGCACGGCGGCGTCGACACCTACCTGCGCAATGCCTTCGGGCAGCCGGTGTATTCGGGGCGGGTCAACATCGCGGGGCGCACCTACAACCTCGACGCCCCGAGCGCCGCGCTGGCACCGACCGAGACTGCGCTCACGCACTACATGCACGGCCTCTCGGTGAAGAGCCACACCGGTGGCGTGTTCGACTGGGAGGTGGCCGCGAGCCTGTTCGACTATTCGCGCGACACCTCGCGCACGCCGACCACGCCCCTGCCCGGCGCCTTCAACGGCGGCCCCGGGCGCACCACCGACATGGGCGGCTCGGGCTGGAACACCTTCAAGGCGGCAGGCACCTGGCGTCCCACCGGCTCGGCCGAGGGCGTGGGCGCGCACGTGGTCGACTTCGGCTTCCAGCAGGACACGGCGCAGCTGCGCACCAGCGTCGGCAACACGCTCGACTGGATCAACGGGCCGGCCGTGACCCCGTTCTCCGCCTTCAACGGCAACACCCGGCTGCAGTCGCTCTACGTGCAGGACACCTGGCGCTTCGCCAAGGACTGGAAGACCACGCTGGGCCTGCGCCACGAGCGCTGGCAGGCCTGGGGCGGCCAGCTCGGCAATGCGACGAAGCTGCTCGACTTCGCGCCGCGCAAGAACAGCTACGACTCGCCCAAGGCCGCCATCGCCTGGCAGGCCACGCCGGACTGGCTCTTCAAGGCCTCGACCGGCCGCGCGGTGCGCATGCCGACGGTGAGCGAGCTGTACCAGGGCTCGATCGACGGCAACCGCATCGTCAACACCAACCCGAACCTGCGTCCTGAACGCTCGTGGACCACCGAGCTGAGCGCCGAGCGCGACCTCCATGGCTGGGGGCTCGACGGCGTATTGCGCACCACGCTGTTCTTCGAGAACACGAAGGACGCGCTCTACACCCAGGCGCTGAACAACCTCGTGAGCACGGTGCAGAACGTCGATGCCATCCGCACCCGCGGGCTCGAGGTGGCGCTGAACGCGACCGACGTGGGCGTCAAGGGCCTCGACCTGAGCGGCAGCCTCACGCTGACGAACTCGAAGATCACCGCCAACAGCGGCTTCCCCGCCAGCGTCGGCCACGAGCAGCCGCGCGTGCCCAAGGTGCGCGCCGCGCTGCTGGCCACCTACAGGCCGGATTCCAACTGGAGTTACACGGTCGGCATGCGCTACAGCGGCAAGCAGTACGGTTCGCTGGACAACAGCGACCCCAACGGCTTCGCGTACATGGGCTTCTCGAAATTCTTCGTGGTCGACGCGCGCATACGCTACCGGATCGACCGGCAGTGGAGCGCGGCCTTCGGCATCGACAACCTGAACAACAACAAGTATTGGGCCTTCCACCCGTACCCGCAACGCACCTACGTGGCCGAACTCAAGTTCGACCTTTGACGCTTTCATTCATCCTTTCCAAGGACATGCCGACATGAACATCCCCACCTTCACCATCAAGACCCTCGCTGCCTGCGCCATGCTGACGGGCGCCGCCGGCGCGGTCGCCCACGTCACTCTGCCGCCCGGCGGCGCCACGGTCGGCAGCGACTACAACGCCGCCTTCCGCGTCGGCCATGCCTGCGAAGGCGCCAAGGCCACCACTGGCCTGGCCGTGCGCCTGCCCAAGGGCTTCGTGCTGAGCGACGCCCAGGCGCGCAAGGGCTGGAAGCTCGACGTGCAGAAGAACACCGGCGACGGCGAGGTGCGCTGGACCGCCGAGACGCCGCAGGACGCGCTGCCCGGCAGCGAACGCACGGAGTTCGTGCTGCGCGGCAAGGTGCCGGGCACGCCGGGCCCGTTGTGGTTCAAGGTGCTGCAGACCTGCGACGTGGGCAGCATCGACTGGGCCGAGGTGCCCGCGTCGGGCAATTCGACCGCGGGGTTGAAGAGCCCGGCTGCGAAGCTCGAAGTGGTGGCGCAGGGCGTGGCCACGGTCGATGTGCGCGACGGCTGGGTGCGCCAGTCGGTGCCGGGCCAGAGCGGCACGGGCGCCTTCATGAAGCTCACCGCGCCCACGGGCACGAAGCTGGTCGGCATCTCGACGCCGGCCGCCGGCGTGGCCGAGGTGCACGAGATGAAGATGGAAGGCGACACCATGAAGATGCGCGAGCTGACCGGCGGCCTCGACCTGCCCGCGGGCCAGACCGTTGAACTCAAGCCCGGCGGCTACCACGTGATGATGATGGACCTGAAGGGCGCGCTGGCCAAAGGAGCGACCGTGCCGATGACGCTGAAGTTCGAAGATGCGAAGGGCGTCAAGACCGCGCTGGAACTGAAGCTGCCTGTTGGGGCGCCCGAAGGTGCCGATGCTGGCGGGTCGGCCCACCAGCACAAGCACTGACCGAGCCGCCTACAGCAACTGGTCCGGCGCCAGCGGGCCGAAGAGCTTGAGCATCAACCGCAGCGTGGCGCTGGCGTCGGGTTCGGTGGTCGTGTCCTGCAGGCCGCTGCCTTCAGGGGCGTGCCATACCAGCGTGCCATCGACCTGTTCGACGTGCCAGGCGCGTTCGCGCATCCCGCGCTCGATCTGCTCCGCGGCCTGGCGTGAGAGCTCGTTGCTGCGAATCAGCAGCGCGATCTCGGTGTTCTGCAGTTGCGAGCGCAGGTCGAGGTTCATCGAGCCGACGACCAGCAGTCGCCCGTCCATCACCAGCACCTTGGAGTGCAGCATCRCGCGCGATTCGCCGGGGGTGCTGCTGCCGCCCGAGGAACCGAAGACATTGCCGAAGCTGGCCTGCTCGCTGCGCAGCTCGTAGAGCTCGATGCCCATCTTGAGCAGTTCTTCCCGGTGGCGTGCATAGCCCACGTGCGCCACCGGCGCGTCGTTCGAGGCCAGCGAGTTGGTCAGCACGCGGATGCGGACATTCTTGGCCCGGGCCGCGGCGAAGGCCCGCTTCATGTCCGCGCCGGGCACGAAGTAGGGCGAGATGATGAGCAGCTCGGCGCGCGCCTGACCGATCAGCTGCAGCAGGCCTTCGACCACGGTCTCGCCGTTGGCCACCAGGTCGGATGTCGCTTCCAGTGATGCCGCGCCGCGTGAGGTGCGGGCCGGATCGCCGGGCTGGCTCACCACCAGGCCCGGTTCTCGCGCCGCGCCGGGGCCGGTGTCGGCCGGGATCTTGCCGGGCTGGTCGGCCAGCATCACGGCCGGCGCCCAGACGAAGGTGGCGGTGCGCAGGTCGAGCGGCTTGTTGTCCCAGGCGCGGGCGCGTTGAGCGGGCGAGGGCGGGGCATTGGGCGAGGAGGGCGTTGGCGGGGCGCCCGGCGTCTCCGACTGGAGGCGGGTTTCCTCTTCGGCCAGTTCCTTGTCGGCCCTTTGCGCCCGCTCGCGGATCGCCTGGAGTTCCTCGCGCGTGACCAGCGACTGCACCGGGTAGGCGCGCTCGTTGTTCCAGTAGCTGTCGAAGCTGCGCGACAGGTCCTGCACGATCGGGCCGGCCGCGAGCACGTCCACGTCGATGAAATTGCCCTTCGCGGCGTTGCCGAAGTAGGCATCGCCCAGGTTGCGGCCGCCCGTGACGCCGAGCACGTTGTCGGCCAGGAAGAGCTTGTTGTGCATCCGCTGCTGGATGYGGGAGGCATCGTCGATCGCATTGAGCATGCGGCTCAGCGTGGAGCCGCGCGCACCCGCGAGCGGGTTGAACAGGCGCATCTCGATGTTGGGAATGAAGGCCAGGCCCAGCACCAGGGCGTCCCGACCGGTGCTGTGGAAGTCGTCGAGCAGGACGCGCACGCGCACGCCGCGTTCGGCGGCCGACCGGAGTCCGCGCAGCAGGCGGCCGGTGCTGGCATCGGCGTGGATGGCGTAGTACTGCAGGTCCAGCGTCTTCTGCGCGCCTTCGATCAGCGCGAGCCGGCTGCCGTAGGCGGCCTGCGGACCGCCGAGCAGCAGGAAGCCCGATTCGAAGCGGGCCTCGTCGGCCTGCCGGCGCTCGCGGACCAGGGCTGCGAGCGGGGTGTCGTTCGGGGAAGCCAGGGCCGTCGACACGGGGCGGTCGACGTTTTGCGGCAATTGCGCGCAGGCGCCCAGCACCAGTGCGGTGGCGAGCACGACATATCGACCGAGGAGCGTAAAAGGCGAGGGCATGCGGCATTTCCCTGGGCTGGGGGTGGGTGCCGCATATATAGCCTAGTCGCCGCCTGCCGCGCGTCGGACGGGCGGACGACAGGGGCTGGTGTTAACGCGCAGTGCCCAGTTCTTCCTGTCGTTCCATGGCGGTGAGCAACTCGTCGTCGATCCTGGCGTGGCGTTCGCTCAGTTCTGCTGCGCGCGAGGCGTCGGCGGCGTAGATGGCGCCGCCGTCGAGCTCGAGCATCTCGGTGATGCGCTTCTGCTCGGTCTCGAGGGCTTCGATCTGCGCGGGCAGGGCGTCCAGCTCGCGCTGCTCTTTATAGG